>DFWB01000222.1:8411-8691 GCA_002380675.1 Akkermansiaceae bacterium UBA4145 | reverse complement strand
AGGTCTAGCGAGGGCCGGGAGGCATCTTGTCATGCAGGAATCGAGTCATTGTTTCATACAGGTGACGCCGGGCATTTTTCCCCTCTCGGATTGAATGGGTGCCTTGTGGATAGGTCATCATCGAGAATTCCTTGTTATGCTCGATGAGCTTATCAACCAGTCGCAGGTAGGTCTGGTAGTGGCAGTTATCGTCTGCAGCGCCATGGATTATGAGGAGGTTGCCTTTCAGGTTCTGGGCAAAGTTGATAGGTGATCCTTCGTGAAAGGCTTTGCGGTTTTC
>DFWB01000222.1:0-8018 GCA_002380675.1 Akkermansiaceae bacterium UBA4145 | reverse complement strand
GCGACAGCGATGGCCGTTTGATAAAGATCAGGATATTTAAAAATCGCATTCAAGCTCATCGAGCCACCCCCACTCCAGCCCCAGGAGCCAACCCTTTTTGCATCAAGCCAGGGCCGTTCTGAGAGGACTGCTTTGACGGCAGCGGCTTGATCCTTTGGGGGGAGAATCCCAATTTTGCGGTGGGCGTGTCGGCGCCAAACCCGCCCAAGAGGGGACCGGCTGCCTCGGTTATCAAAGCTCATTACGACATAGCCCTGTTGAGCGAGCATGTGGTGCCACAGCCCTCCCCAGCTGTCTCGAACAACCTGTCCGGCGGGTTCGCCGTAAACGTAGACTAGCAGGGGGTACTTGCGGCTCCTGTCGATATTTGGAGGGTGGATACAACGGGCTGGTAAGTGGATACCTTTCTCAATTTCGACTTCAAAGAATTCTACGGGGGCGAGTTTCAGTGCATTAATCTTGTTATGAAGCTCTGCGTTATCTTCCAGAGTTTTGATGATGGTATGTTCCGGGAGGCTGATGAGACGGGTGACAGAGGGTGTATCTGCATCTGACCGGGTCCAGACTGCAAATTTTCCTGACGGAGAGATCCGATAGGAGTGCGTGCCACGGTGCTCGCTCTCAGGAGTCAGGCGGCTCATCCCTCGTCCGTCGAGCCCGATGCGGTACAGGTAGCGCTGGGAGGGGTCTTTGGGGCTGGCAAGGAAGTAAGCCCAGAGGCCGGAGTGATCGACATGCAGGAGGTCGGTATCAAAATCATCAGTGGTGATCTTGGTGGTTGTCGCTCCATCCCGGGAGACCCTGTAAAGTTGTTCCCAGCCATCACGCTCGCTTGTCCAGGTGAAAGCCTCGCCGTCTGGAGTCCAGTGAAGATCGTTGTGCATGATAACCCACGCTGGGTCCTTCTCGGTAAGAATGGTTCTTGCCTGGCCACCTCGTCTTTTAGCAATCATTACCACTTTGGTGTCCTGTGCTCGGTTCAATTGCTGAATGATGAGCTCGTCAGAATTGTTGGTCCCGGCCCAATCCATTCTGGCGAGGTAATGTTCTCGCGGGTCTCCGGGAATCTGAATCCAAGTGGTTTCTGAAGTTTCGACTTCAACAACCCCTATCCTGCAGGCGGAGTTTTTCTGTCCGGCTTTCGGGTAACCGAACCGTAACACCCTCGGGTAGAGAGCAGAGGTGTGATCCACCAGGGTCTGCTTGCGAACACCGGTTTCATCAAACTGCCAATAGGCGATGGCCTTGCCGTCTGGGCTCCAGCGAAATCCATCACGGATTCCGAGTTCTTCCTCGTAGACCCAGTCGAAACGACCATTGAAGGTCTGATTGTTACCACTGGTCGTCAGGGTGCGAATGGAATGATCCGTGAGAGATTCAATGTGAATATGGTCCTCCCGGACATAGGCCACATGGGTTCCTGCGGGACTGAATTTCGCAAACATAAGCGAGGATGGAGTGGCCTTGGGTCCTCCCAGCTTTTTCAGAGTTTTAACCTGCAGGTCATAAACCCAGTAATCACCGCGAGAATTACGGCGCCAGACGCGCTCTGAATTTGTAAAAAGGAGAAGAAGCGAACGATCTGGAGAAAAATCATATCCGTCTATTTCAAGCGGGGTTTCCGATCCGTCCGGCACAAGCGCCTCCGCGGAAACAATAATCTTGGCATCATCTGGATTGGTGGCTGTAGCGATCCAGATCTCTTTGCTGTCCTTGTATTTTTCCTGAGCAGTCTTTTTTAGGAACGTATAATCGTCTCCATCTTTGAGCCACTTTAGTTCAAAGCGCTTTTCCTTGAGGTCCTCTTTGTCGTGAATTCTTTCCAGAGAAAGCAAGGTAGACGGTGGAGAGGTATCAGCCCAGGCATCGGGGAGGCAGCAAAGTGCAACGGGAAGAGCTATGAGGCATGCAGGGAAAGAGCCTTTTTTCATGAATAGGAGTGATCGCTGGCCGGAGGCTGACACGCTTGCTGTGGAAATAAAAAACATTCCGTGATCTTGATTTTCCCATCAACATTATGATGTGTTGAGGTTTCCTCAGGACTGCTGCTAGCTTTACCCAGAATTTTAGAGGGCCCTAGAATTAGAAACTAAAATCAGGATCTATCAATGCTCAGTGTGGTCGTGCTGGAATAATGAAAGTGCTTCTTTTTTTAATACTCTCCGCGGGCGGGCTAGTTAGTGCCCTTGGAAATGAGAGGTCTTTTGTCCACCCGGGCTTGCTTCACACTGCATCTGACTTGGAGCGTATGAGCCTGGCGGTGTCTTCAGAAAAAGGCCCGATTTACGAGGGATTCAAAATTCTGAGGGATAGCCCGTACGCTCAGGCGAATTACGCATTAAAGGGTCCCTTTCCCGAGTGGGGAAGAGCTCCGAATATTCGTAAGGGTGAGGCGGAAAATGATGCTCTGGCAGTATACCAGAATGCTCTGATGTGGGCGGTGACAGGCAAGAAAGAGCATGCGGTTAAGGCAATACAGGTTCTCAACGCCTGGAGGATGACTCTGAAGAAAGTCGGAGGAATCGATGGAGTGCTCGCAGCAGGTCTTCAGGGATTCATGTTCGCGAATGCTGCTGAGATTCTTCGCCATACCGAGTCTGGGTGGACAGAGGCAGAGGCTCTCCTGTGTGAAAAATGGTTTCGTGAAGTGTGGGATCCTCCACTTGAACATTATGCCTATTTCGCGAATGGAAATTGGGAGACTGCGGCACTTCAAACCCGGATGGCAATCGCTGTGTATTGCAGCGACAGGAAAATGTTCGAAGAGACTGTTCGGTATGCTGTTGCTGGGGCAGGCAATGGAAGTATTCCGCACATGGTTGTATTTCCCAGTGGCCAGTGTCAGGAGACAACCCGTGCACAACACTATGCCCAACTTGGGCTGGGCTTGCTGGGTTGTGTCGCCGAAGTGGCGTGGAATCAGGGTGTGGACCTGTATGGGTGGAAGGAAAACAGGATACTCAAGGGGTTTGAGTACACCGCTCAATATGGTCTTGGGGAGAATGTGCCCTTTCAGCACTATCTCGACCGGACAGGTAAATATGGAAAGGGAGGGCGCAATAACGATTATGATAAGATCTCACCGGTGAGTCGGGGAAGTTTCTGGCCCATCTATGAGCGAATTTTCAATCACTACTCAAGACGCCGGAGTGTCCCTGCTCCCTACTCAGCCCGGGTCATCACACTTAAGGAGCCGGAGGGATTTAACAGGGACCATGTGGGGCTTGGGACTCTGTCTCACCGGCGAGAGAGAAAATCTACTCCAGTTGCACGCTCTGTTCCGGGAGTGCCCTCGGGATTCGTGATGCGGAGCTCCGGTCGAGGGGTTAAGATCTCCTGGGTTCAGTCTGTTGATCCGTTGGGGTGCAGTAACGCTGAGACTTATAATTTAATGAGGTCATCCAGTCCGGATGGCCCCTTTGAGGTAGTTGCTCCATCGCTGAAGGCATCTCTACACTTGGATGCGCCGTTAAAGCGGGGACAACTCTATTATTACAAGGCCACTGCAAGTAACAAAGTGGGGAGGAGTGCGCCCTCTGCGACGATTGCTGCTTGCGTGGGCTTGCCGGGAGCGTGGAGTTCTTCGGACGTTGGCGCAATTACTGTCCCGGGCTTCGTAGAATATAATGGAGATGCTTTTTCCATGGAGGGTGAGGGCCATGAAATTGGAGGCACGGCAGACGCCTTTCACTATCTTTATGCACGTCTGGAAGGAGATGGTGTGATCACTGCGCGTGTCAGGCGCCCGATGAGCTCACAATGGGCTACCCCCGGAGTGATGATGAGAGAAAGCCTTCTGCCTGATTCGCGACATGCCTCTGTCCTCCTGCATCCTCACTGGAGCGGAGGATTGATTTCACGGAAAGAGACAGGTGGAGAGACTGTCACGGGCAGGCTCGAGCCTCTGGGGGAGCAATACGTGATCAAAAAGAATCGGCTCAGTGCGCCGTATTGGATCAGGTTGGAGAGAATCGGAGATACTTTTACGGGGTCCATGTCTCCGGATGGGAGTCGCTGGCAGAGTCTTGGGTCTGTCATGGTAAGGATGGAGAAGGCTATTTATCTGGGCCTGCCTGCCTGCTCCCAGCTTCGCGGGGTTACCACCACTCTTACCTATGACCGGGTTAGTACCCTGGATTGGAAAATGCCGAGCCGGTGATCGTTGAGAGAAAATTAATTCTTTTTAAACTGCTCCGCAAAACGCCAATTACTCCTGTAATCTCTGGATAGTGGGATGTCGGATATCTCGGCTCGGACCATTTCTACAGGGATTCGATTTCCCCTGAGAATCTGATCGTGAAATTCCCGTGGGGTCATTTTTCCTGAGGCAACCAGTTCCTTGTGGAGGACATGGAATTGCATGCCCCCGAGCATATAGGCACATTGATATAGAACTGGTGTGCCTGGAGCGAGAGAGCGCCGGACTTCTCCTTCTGCGTGAGTTCGCTCATGACCCACGATGTCGACCAGCATATCAACGCATTGCTGAGGGGTGAACTGATCAAGATGGTAGCCAAGGGAGAAGATGATGCGGACGCACCTGTGCATGCGCCAGAAGAGGAATCCCATCCGGTCTTCTGCGGTTTTTGGGAATCCCCGATCCCACAGAAGCATTTCCCAGTAGAGGGCCCAGCCCTCGGTCCAGAAGACTGTGCGGTAAATGCCCCGATGAGTGTTGTAACGGGAGGTCATGAAATCCTGCAGGTGGTGCCCCGGAATGAGCTCGTGGTGAACTGTAGCTGCTGAGAAATGAGGATTATTCCCCCGCATACTCATCAGTTTGTCTGCATGATTCATATCGAGGTGAGGGTAGGAAACGCTGATCGTAGATCCTCCGGTGAAGAATGGATTATAGCGCTGCCGCCCTGGGGACATCATGCCCACTCTCCAGCTGTCCTTGGCCAGCTGAGGGATGGTAACCAACGCATTGTCCTCAAGGTAATCAATCGCTTCGAGGGCCAGCCGGCGGATGACAGAGGATTGCTCGCCCGGTGGGACATGCTTCGCTTTCACATGTTCCAACGCGGCAGTGACATTATCCCCGAACCCTAATTCATTGGACGCCTTTTTTTGCTGCTCCACGCACCATGCCAGCTCCTTCTTGCCGATCTCAACGAGTTCCCCGGCAGTGTAAGGTATCATTTCTCGTGCGAGAAGGGATGTGAGATGTTCGGCTCCAACCGGCGGCACATGATTTTCAGCGTTGAAATCTTTCGGAGGTGCTTTCTGGCTGGGGTTGGATGAGGTCTTTGGATCAGGCTTGAAGGTGTCAGCATAGGCGCCAAGAGAGGTAGATAGCTTTTTGCTCGGAGCGGTAATCCACCATGTCAGAAGCGGGTCGTACCCGCGGTAGTAATTGAACCAGTTGTCCACAACCCTTTGAAGCTCACGGCACCCTTCCTCCGCGGTCTTGAATATTCTTTCTGCGCTTTCATCGGGACCATGTTCCTTCTGATGCCTTCTGCTCTCTATTACCTCCTTCCGGATTCGCTCGCCCTCCCGATCGATGTCCTGAGAGAGCTTTTCTAATCGAGGGGCGAGTTCCTGTGGGTTGTATTTTCCCTGTGCTCTTTTCTCGTATTCCAGTGCCGTGATTTTCTCAATAAAGGGAAGAAGTTTGGCGGCTGTTTTCAGGTGGTTAGCGTCGTCGGTGAATTGTTGCTGGTCTCGCTCAAGTTTCTGACGAAAAAGAATGTAATCCACCTTTCCGGATCGATTCATCTGGTTGAAATCCATTTCAAGAAGAAGGCGGTGCCACTCCTTGAAGAAATTCTCCATTTCAGATATTCTTTTTGGTTCCATTTTAGAGGGAAACTGCCGTTGAAGAGTCTCCCTGTCTCTCGAGAAGCGGTCTAGAAGATCGCGGAAATCATTTGCGTGCGATTTTACAATTTCGCCCCCGGTGGGAGCTGCGTAGCGCGGTCCGGTAGTAGAGACCTGAGCAGTAAGAAGAGTTGCTCCGGCCAGGTTCAGGATGACAGGAATGAGGTGTCTGGTTCGTGAGCTCATGATCAGGCGAAGGTAGGGCTACTGTGAAATGTTATAATTGGGTGGTTCGATCCCAAGGAGGTGCTTTCGGAAAAAATCTTTTCTGCGGCGGTCCCCATGCCGGCCGCCACCACCGTGCCCCCCATTAGGAACTACGATCATGTCAAAGTCCTTATTGGCGCGGATGAGTGCGTCTGCCAGTCGCAGGGTGGATTCCGGGGGCACATTGTTATCAAGCTCACCGACGATCAGGAGGAGTCGTCCCTGCAGTCTGTGTGCGTTATCGATGTTGGAAGATGCAGAGTATTGTGGTCCCACCGGATATCCCATCCACTGCTCGTTCCAAGACGACTTATCCATTCTGTTGTCGTGGCACCCACATGAAGAGACCGCCACCTTGTAGAATTCGGGATGAAACAGGAGGGCGCCGGTTGAGCTCTGCCCGCCGGCTGATCCTCCGTAAATGCCAACCCGGGTTATGTCATACCAGGGGTTGTTTTTGGCATAGGCCTTGTGCCACAGGATCCGGTCGGGGAAACCTGCGTCCTTCAAGTTTTTCCAGCAGACATCATGAAATTCCTTGGATCTGTTGGCCGTCCCCATTCCATCTACCTTGATGACGACAAAGCCCATCTCAGTCCACGAGGAGTAGCGACGGCCTGAACTCCATCGCTTTGGGACATAGGAATCGTGGGGGCCTGCATACATATCCTCCAGGACGGGATATTTCTTGCTTGGATCAAAATTGGCAGGTCTGCATACGATTCCCCATATTCCAGTTTTTCCGTCGCGGCCCTTGGCGGAGAACACTTCCGGGGACTTCCATCCCGAGGCGACAAGTTCACTGATGTCGCTCTCTTCAAGCTTGCAGACCAATTTGCCACTGGAGACTCTTCTAAGTTCGTGAATAGGAGGGCAGTCTATTCGTGAATAGGTATCAATGATGAATCGATGGTCGGGGGAGTATTGGATTTCATGGTCGCCATTTCCCTCGGTGAGAGCGGTTAAGCCAGTCCCATCAAAATTGACCCTGTAGAAATGCATGAGATAGGGGTCCTGATCAGGATTTTTACCGCTGCCGCGGAACCAGATCTGCCGTTTCTTTTCATCGATAAGGTCAATTTTGCGTACGACGAAGTCGCCTTGGGTTACCGGGCTCATGTCTCCTGAAGCAACGTCAACTAGGTAGATGTGGCGGTGGCCATCCTTCTCTGAGAGGTAAAGAATTTCACTTTGATCCGCGAGCCAGTTGACTTTGGGCATTCCCAGCCGGAGGGCGTGCTCGGTCCAGATGAAGGTCTCCGTCTTTTCATCAATAATATTCCGGTGGCGGCCGGTGAATGTATCAACCTCAATGACGCGAAATCGTTGGTGCCCTCTGTCGATCTTCTCATAGCTGATCATCCTGCCATCAGCACTCCATCGCAGGCGTGGTCCTCGGAAATCAATGATTCCTACCTTAGGCTTTGTCTGCACACGCTTTTCGAGGTCAAACCAGTTGAGCTCATGTGTGGTGAATTTGTCTCCCGGAAGAGGGTAGCGGCGGGTTTGAAGTTTGGCTCGTCCGCCACCCTTGGGGGAGGACTGGATCATATGAACCTCACCAACGTCGCCTGGCTGAATGCGAAACGCGATAAGGTTGTTTGAATTGGGGCTCCAGAAAGGCTGTTGATAGCTCATGCCCTCCTCGCCGTCTGAGGAGAGCTGAACCTCCCTACTGTTTTCAGTATTGGCGCGAATCCACAGGTTATGGTTCTTGATATAAGCCCTCCATTTTTTGTCTGGTGAAATATCCCTGCTGACACGGTAGGCGCTATCATTCGAGGTCTTCTGATTGGCGCCCTTCTTGCTGGTTCTGGAGGGAGGGGCTGGAGGCTGCTCAATCTTCTTGAGCTGGCAGGTTTCAAGTTCACAGCGAAACCATTTGCCATTCACCCGGAAGGTTGCTGTCTGCGCCTTGAGGTCAAAGGAAAGATTCTCGAGGGGTAGCTTCGCTCCGATGTAGTTGCCACCATTCTCCTTCTGGAGAG
>DFWB01000370.1 GCA_002380675.1 Akkermansiaceae bacterium UBA4145 | reverse complement strand
GGGAATGTCTGGATCTAGCGAGGAATTCGGAGGGCTTTTTCTCGCCAAGTCCATGTCGGACGATTGGCGTGCCTACATCGGCTACGATGCATGTATCCTGACAGAAAAGGAGTGGAATGAGCTACCAGCAGGCGCTCGCAACGCCCTACGCAAATGGAATCGACTCGGAGGCTCTCTGATTATCTATACCACCAACCCGGCAACTGATCTCAATACTCTTGGTTTTGGCCGAGACATGGCGGAATCGCCCGTTACTGACCCGGGCTGGGGCAGAACCATTCTCAGGCCATTTCCTAGTGATGGTCTTCTCGAGGCGTCAGAGGTCGTAGAACTTGTTGTCGATGCCGTGAAGAAAACAGGCGGACCAAGAATCTCAGACCCGAGAGACAACTTCCGTTCGAGCTGGAAACTCCAGGACGCACTTGGAATAAAAACGTCTCAGCTCATTCTCGTCATCATCGTCCTTGTTGCCTTCGGGGTCCTCGTCGGGCCGATCAACCTTTTCGTCTTCGCCCGGGCAGGAAAACGTCACAAGCTCTTTATCTCAACACCTCTGATCTCTCTCGGCGCCAGTATCATCCTGCTCGGACTGATCCTGCTTCAGGACGGCTTTGGTGGCTACGGAAAACGCCTTATTCTTCAAGAGATCGGCCCGGACAACACAGCCTACATCTCACAGGAGCAGATTGCTCGCACCGGAGTTCTCCTGAATACCAGCTTCACCACCAGCGAGCCCGGTTACCTGACTCCACTGACGATAGGGAAATCGCGCTGGGCACGGGTTACCGAGAGCAATGGCGGAGGAAATGGAGTCTATAATGTCGAGCTGACCGAAACCGGACTGGCCGCAACTGGTGATTGGTTCAAAAGCAGTAGTGAGCATGGTCATCTCGTAGAGACGGCTCGGCCGTCCCGGGAGCGAATCTCCCTTGTCGGGGACTCCGACAACCCCACCATCAACTCCACTTTCGGCTTCGTGCTCGAAAAGGTATTTTTTCGGGATCTGACTGGCCAGCTCTGGACCACATCTGACATACAACAAGGGCGGAACAAATCAATGACCCCGGCTGAAGAGACTGAATTTACCCCTTGGTTCAATGGGCTCCAGCAGCGCTTCGGGCCGCGAAACCGGGCACGCCTCGATCTTGCCCGGAACCGTCGAGGGTATTTCTTCGGTTTTGCTCCCGAGACAGACGGAATCAGTAGTCTCGCGAGTATCGATTGGAAGACAACATCAACCTTCGTTACCGGGCAGCTCTTCTCTGGAAACCGCTCCAATCCATGACCCTCTAGCTCTGCTCGCGTTCATGTCTGCTGCAATATCAGTTCGAAATCTCTTCCGTTATTTTGGCGCTCTCAAGGCCGTTGATGGGATTTCCTTCGATATTCCACACGGCTCGGTATGTGGCTTTGTGGGAGCAAACGGCGCCGGCAAGACCACTACCATGCGGGTGCTTGCCACCCTTGATTACCCCACCATGGGATCTGCGGAAATCTGCGGAATCAATGTCATCGATCACCCCGACAAGGTTCGTTCTCTCATCGGCTGGATGCCCGACAACTTTGGGAATTACGATCATATGACCGTCCTTGAGTACCTCGACTTCTACGCGAGGGCACTGGGTTACACTGGAGAAGAGCGAAAAGGCCGGATTGAAGAGGTCATGGCATTTGCAGACCTCATGCCTCTGGCAGATCGTATTTCTAATAAACTCTCCAAGGGGATGACTCAGCGGCTCTGCCTCGGACGCGCTCTTCTGCATGATCCTCAGGTCCTCATTATGGATGAGCCCGCCGCAGGCCTTGACCCCCGGGCCCGGGTAGAACTCAAACACCTCATCCGAATTCTGGCTGAAGAAGGGAAGACCATCTTTATCTCTTCTCACATTCTCTCAGAGCTAGGAGAAATGTGCGACTCACTCCTCTTCGTCAATGCGGGACGCATCGTACACCATGGGGATGCGGATTCCCTTCGCTACGGTTCTGATGCGACTGGTGGAGTCTTCTACGACGTACAGGTCCACGGCAACCCAGATTCGGTCGCAGACTGGGTTGTCCTGAATCCTGGCGTGGAAGTGATCGAAACACGAAAACAGGGCGCGCGATTGCGGCTCCCTGATACTGATCCAGCAAGAGCAGCTGAAGTCCTCAAAGGAATGGTCAGAGATGGGGTCCCGGTCATTGAATTCCATCGAGAGGAGAGAAACCTTGAAGACGCCTTCATTGATATTCTAGGACAGCTGGAACAGGGAGGCGCAGGGCTGACGGCTCCACCCGACTTATCCACACCTGATGCCCTCCCCGCCAAGGACCCCAGCATCTCTGAAGCCACGCCGCCCGGGCCCTAACTCATTCCATCGACAGCATGGCAGAGCAGAGCTCATCGCAGATTCCTCCCGACCTACCCGCTCTTCCATTCGAACGGGTGAACGAATTCCCGGATCGTTTGAGCCCCATGCTTGTCAAGGAGCTCAGGCAGGGGATGCGAACGAGCTCCTTCGTCATACTTTTCGTTCTGTTACAGGCAATCCTCACCATCGTTCTTCTGATTGCCTCCTTGATCGGGCTTAGTGATATCACCTCGGACACCTCATCCACCGGAAGATTCGTCACGGGTTTTATTCTGTTAATTTACAGTCTGGGCGTGCTCGTCTTCCAGCCCTTACGGGGGATATCGGCAATCGCGACTGAGGTGCGGGAAAACACCATCGACCTCATGACTCTCACCAGTCTCACCGCGTGGCGTATCGTGTTCGGGAAGTGGCTCTCGATCGTAAGCCAATCCGCTCTGATTGCTGGAGCAGTGCTCCCCTACCTCATAATTTCATATTTCTTCGGCGGCATGCAGATGTTCCCCGAGCTCACCCTGTGGCTCGCTCTTTTCGTCGTTTCCGGGGCCCTGACTGCCATTACGGTGGGAATCTCAGCTGTTGGCAACGCTATGGTCCGAGGCCTTTTGGTAGTGGGAGGAGCTGCTCTGATCATGGGCTGCCTTCTCTTTACCTTCATACCCCACATTCCTTACCTCATAGAAATGCTCACCTTTACCCGTGGTGACCAGACCCGCTCGGCAATAGCCTTTCTCGTCGCCGCCTGCTATATCTGCTACTTTTTTCTCGAACTTGGCACCACCGCAATCGCGCCCTCCAGTGAAAACAGGGCCACCCGTAAACGGCTTATCGGCTTGGGAGTTCTTGCTCTCTGCTACCTTCTTCTCCGTCCCACCGGAGAGGGTATCGCTTTGTTCACAGCACTGGGAATTGCTGGCTGCATTGCACTCGACCTCTTCAGTGAACGAGTCAGTTTCCCTCCGATTGTTTGCTGGAAATTTGTTCGCCTTGGAGTTCTTGGCCGGATTGCGGGACGCTTTCTTTACCCAGGATGGGGCACAGGATCCCTGTTCTTCCTCGCTCTGACGGTGGTTCTCTGCATGCTCATCTACCTGACCAATTCAAATCTCAGGGACTACACCATAGCTCTGCTCGGTATTGGAACTCTCGCTTTCCCTGCAGTGATCATCCAAGTCTTCGCCCGGAACTCCACGAACCGCTTTAGCAGCTATTTCTTCATCCTACTGGCTACCTTAATTCTAAGCCGAATCCTCGGTTTCCTTTATGAGATCCTCTCCGGGGAACTACTTCTCTGGATCTTCAGCTTCATCCCTGCCGTGTTGCTTCCTCTCGCCTCTCAATCGGCATCCACGGCAGAGCCACTTACCCTTCTCTTTGCCGCAATCGGAATCACCAGTGTTTACCTCCTTGTCATTCTAGCAAGGTCCCTGCAACAATTGGGACACCTCTCTACTCTGGAATCAGAGGCCCAGCGTGGCCTCGATGACTCGCTCCTCGGGTCTACTGATTCGGAGCGCTGAAAACCCCGCTCTTTTATTTTTAGCCTTGGATCTCGAAACTCTACGAAACGCATCAACCTCAGCAGCAGTTTGCGCCGAGAAACTCCGATTGCCCCTGCGCTCCCGGGTATGGAGGGGCCAAGCTGGGGAATTTCAGGGTGCTGGTGTCGGCTCTTCTCTTGATTTCCAGGATCACCGCAATTACTCCCCTGGCGACGACCCTCGCCACATAAACTGGCAGGCTTTCGCCCGGACGGGCAATTACACCATGAAACTATACCGGGAGGAGGTGCGTCCTGTTGTCGATCTCGTATTCGACGTCTCCGGGTCCATGTTTTTCGAACCATCCAAGGCACGTCGATCCACAGAATTATTTTATTTTATGGTGGAAAGCGCCATCAGGTCGGGAGCTTCTCTCCAGATTCACCTGGTGGCCGGCAACAATACCCGGGCCCTGCCCCAGGATGCTGTCTACAACCATCACTGGCAGGAGGCAGTAGAATCGCTACGGGACGAACATTCCGAGCTGACTCCTGATCTCGCTGGGATCCCTTTTCGAGCCAACGCCTTCCGGGTGTTCCTGTCTGACCTTCTTTTTTCGACTGACCCGGTAGAACTGATTCGCCTCCTCGGCCAACGCCAGGGAAGCCCCGTGATTTTTGCGCCCTTTTCGCGCTCCGAGTCTAATCCTGACTGGCAGGGCAATTACGAGTTCATTGACGCTGAGCAACAGACGCGCCATCCCCACAGAATCGAACCCGCAGTCCTGGCGCGCTACAAGCAGGCCTACGTGAATCACTTTGCCGCTTGGAAAGCCTCCACCCGGCGCTACCACGCTATACTCGCAAGAGTCGATGCCGACGGATCCCTCGAAGCTGGACTTTACAAGGAGGCCATTCCAACAGGCGCCCTTGAGGCATCCAACTGAGGAAGCTCAGGCGCCCAATGCATGAACTCCGGAATTTAGTTCTCCTTGAGCGTTGCAACGTGGAGACAGAAGGGTGAAATTCCCCAGATGAGGACTGCCCTTTATGCTCTCGCTGCAATCGCTATGACCCTCCCTCTACTCGGGGAAAATCCTGCCAAAGCTGAGGAGGAGAGCCCTCAATTCCTGAACCGTCGAGGGACCGAGCATTTTTTTGCAGGGCGGATCGCCAAATCGCTGAAAGACTGGGACCGGGTGGTCAAAATGGTTCCTCAGCAGGCTCCCCATCATTGGCAACGGGGAATCGCGCTCTATTACGCGGGCAGATTCAAGGAGGGCGTAGCCCAGTTCGAAATTCACCAGACCGTCAACGGGACCGATGTGGAAAATGCGGTCTGGCACTTCATCTGTGCTGTCCAGGCAGAGGGTGGATCCATCAAAAAAGCTCAGAAGGCGATGTATCCTTATGCTGGAGATCGCAGAATCCCCCTGAAGGAAGTACACGCTCTCTTCAAAGGCGACGGCTCCCCCCAGAAGGTTCTCGCCGCAGCTACCAGAAATCCCGCAGACAAGATCAGCCAGCGCAATCATCTATGTTACGCTCACCTTTATCTTGGCCTCTATCACGAAGCGCTTGGAGACCCAAAAAAAACTGCTCACCACATGAGAAAGGCCGCGATAGATTACAAAATGGATCATTACATGGGTAAGGTTGCCCAGATTCATTACGAACGCCTGAAGAAAGAGCCCAAGGAAAAGGGGAGCGATTGAATCCTCTTTTCTTATTGGATAATCTATCTTCTGCGACAATGCGAACGGATCGGATTCATCAAATATTCGTCGCCCGGGTGAGAGTGCTGAACCTCTCATGAATATCGTTCTGACAAATCCTGCCGGCTTCTTTGCTCTCCTCGGGATTCCGGCGGTGATCCTGATACACTTTTTGCAACGACAGGCAAAAGTTCTGCCGGTAAGCACCCTGTTTCTTCTTGCCCACACACAGCGTGAGTCTGTAAGCGGGCGCCGTTTTGACCGGCTTACTAATTCCGTCCCCTTGTGGCTGCAAATCTTGATGGTCCTTCTTCTCACATGGCTCCTCGTACTTCCACGCTATATAAAACCTAACTCTACCCAGCAGGTCGCTCTTGTCCTCGATAGCTCCGCATCAATGAGTGTCTTTAAGGATGGTCTGGCGGATCATCTTCGCGCGAAACTCCCCGAACTTCAAGGCAATGCCTCCCGGCTCCAGATCTACATCTTCGAAAGCTTAGAAGATCAGCCCGTCATTTATGCTGGAGAGGACATCGAGGAAGCCCTGGCGTCCTTGGAGAGTTGGAGCCCTTCGAGCGGATTGATTGACCCAGACGACTCTCTGCGCCTTGCCAGAAGCCGGGTGAACCGGGAAGGCATTCTGATTTACGTCACCGACAGCTCTACCGGGGATCTTCCCTTTGACGCCAACTCTCTTTCCATAGGAGAACCGAGGAGCAATATTGGCTTTACCGGACTGGCATTTGACACGACCGGGAATGTGGTCCGCTGGAAAGCTCTTCTCCGCAATTACTCGAAAAGCCGTCAGACTCGGTCATGGCGCGTGACATTCCCTGATGGAAGCAGCAGCCAACCCCGGGAGATCACCCTGGAGGAGAATTCCATAACGACAATCAGTTCAACTTTCCCCTCTGATGTCACCAGACTGCAGGTCAGGATTAACGCTGATGACTTTCCTCTCGATGACGTGCTCCATATCGTCAAACCTCGCCCCAAGACCCTCCTGTTCTTTCAGGAATTGACCGGAAAGTACAAGCCTATTGGCGAGAAGTTCAGCAGGTTTCGAAATATCGAAGCCACGAGTGACCTCTCACAGGCAGATCTCTCCCTTGTAACCTACGACCCACTGCAACCATCTCTTCCCTCCGGGAGCGGCGTGATCATGGTGACGGAGGCGGCGAAAGGCGGCAATTACCTGCGTGGCCAAATTGTGGCGGAAAAGCACCCACTCATGGACGGAGTCAACTGGCAGCCCCTCAAAGCGCGCGACTCCATCCAGATTCAACTCAACGAAAACGATACGATTCTCCTTTGGCAGGGAGATCGGCCCATGATTGCACTTCGCACTTCCGTTACTCCCCTAACCGGGGAGAGGGACGAGCCACAGCGCATTCAGCAGCTGATATTCAACTTCGATCTGACCCTCTCGAACGCAGAGCAACTTGAGTGCACTGCCCTTCTCCTTCACAGGTTTACTGAGGATCTGCGTAAGCGGAAGATAGCCTCAGAGTCCCTGAACACCGAAGTGGGACAGCCAATCCAGATCGCATTCCGGAGTAACAGCGAGTCGCCTCCGCTGACTCTGACTCGATTCGGCTCTGATCATCAAGCGGCTGAAGAGGGCCCTCTTACTATTCCTGTGGCACAGGCCAGCTTTCTCAAAGCTCCCAGAACCCCGGGATTTTTCAGGATTAACCAGGGGAATGAGCTCCTGCTCGAGTCGGGGTGTCATTTTGCTGACACCCGAGAAGCCGACCTACTGAATTGCTTGTCTGAAGAGCGCCTCTCAACATTGGGTGGGGAGGCCGTCGATCGGACAACCAACGAGGATCATCTCTGGCGCCTCTGGACGGTCCTTATTATCGTTGCTCTTCTCATTTCATGGCACTTTATAAAAGACCGCCCCAACGACGAGAAGGAACCTGATGCCAGCGCACCCGCACAGCCCTGACGTTACCGGGGCGGAAATCAGCTGCCACCTGAAATAATTCCTTTCTCTCACTTATTCCCCTTTTCCTCTTCTTCCCCACCTCATGCCCTTTGATGCTCCAGAATGGTTCCTCTTGCTAGGGGCCTTTCTTCTTGCCGGATGGTTCTGGCCTAATCTTCAGCTATGGCGCCCTCTCAGAGTAATTGCCCTTCTAACCACAACCATCCTCCTCTCAGAGCCACAACTTGACAAGGCAGAGGACAGCCTCGATCTCTGGGTTCTTCTTGACCGCTCCGAGTCAACCGAGGAGCTGGTCGATACAGGCCTCCCTGAATGGCGTGAGCTCCTCGGCAAGTCAAAACCCTCTCGGAAGGATCAGCTCTTCTTTGTGGATTATGCCGCCGAAGTGCTGGAGCAGGGCCTCGGTGATTCCGCAGTTTTCACAGGAAAACGGAATTTAACCCGAACTAATCTGGCCATCCAGAACGTCCTTGCTCTGGCCGATGAGAATCGCCCCAGTAGAATCCTCGCCTTTACTGACGGCTATGCCACAGAGCCCCTTGTCGAGGCTGCGGCAAAGCTCAAAGCGCGCGGTATTCCACTGGATTTTCGCCTTGTGCGTGAGGAAACGAATGTTGATTTCCGGATCGCAAAAATCCAGATCCCAATGCGGGTTCAGGCAAGAGAACCGTTTGTCCTTGGGATCACCGTTCGAGGGTTCAGTGACGCTACGATCCCCATGCAGATCATGCGGAATGGAACCGCAATTGCCGAAAATATCATGGTTCCTCTCGAGGGTGGAGTGGGCAAGATCGAGTTTACCGATCGCCTTCCAGAAGTCGGATCTTACCGATATACCGCCTCCATTTCACCTCCAGATGATGCTCACCCGGGGAATAACAAGGCAGAACGCTGGATTGAGGTAACTGGGGGACCGCGTGTTCTTCTGGTGACCAAATATACAGATGACCCTCTCATCGAAGTTCTCTCTCAACAGGGCTTTACCGTAGAAACCATAAGTAATCCTCTACAACTCGATGTAGGGCTCTTGTCGGGCACGCGCGCTCTTATCATCAATAATGTCCCCGCCTTTGAAATCCCAGGGGACTTTCTCAGCGCGTTGAATTTCTTTGTTAATGAACAGGGCGGAGGCTTACTCATGGCCGGAGGAAAACAGTCCTTTGGTTCGGGAGGATATTTCGAATCCTCGATTGATCCGCTCCTCCCGGTCTCCATGGAGCTGAAGAACGAGCACCGGAAATTAGCGGTAGCCATGGCGATCGTCATGGATAGATCGGGCTCCATGTCCATGACCGTTGACCAGGCTGGAAAGCCCTTGACCAAAATGCAACTTGCCAACACCGGAGCAGCCAAGGCCATCGAACTTCTCGGATCACAGGACCAGATTTCCATTCATGCGGTTGACAGTGAGCCACACAGCATCATCAAGCTTACCAAGATTGGCAATAAGAAGAGCCAATGGATGAATACGGCACGCAGGATAGAATCCCGGGGAGGAGGAATTTTTGTCTATCGGGGCCTCAAGGCAGCTTGGGATGAACTGAAGGAGACAGAACTTGGAACTCGCCATATCATTCTGTTCTCTGATGCAGCGGACTCGGAAGAGCCCGGAGACTACAAGCAGCTTCTCGAAGAGATCACCGCCAATAGTGGAACTGTGTCGGTGATTGGGCTGGGAACGAGATCCGATCCTGATGCCCCTCTCCTCGAGGATATTGCCACACGAGGCAACGGGCGTATATTCTTCACTAGTCAACCTCTTGAAATTCCGCAGATATTTGCTCAGGAAACAGTCACGGTAGCGCGCTCATCCTTTATCAAGGACCCGGTTGCAACTTTCGCCACTGGGCAATGGGCGGAGATCTCACCCAAGGGATTTGATTTCCTATCGGAAGTTGACGGTTATAACCTGTCCTATGCCAAGAAACTGGCATCCACGGCCCTCGTCGCTGATGACGATTACCTCGGCCCCCTGATCGCATACTGGAGGCGAGGAATTGGCCGGTGTATGGCGGTCTCCTTTCCACTTGGTGGAGAGTACTCCGACAAAATTCGCTCGTGGGAGAACTACGGAAATTTTGTCCAGACCACCACCCGATGGCTCATGGGTTCGGAAACCCCCCCGGGCCTCGGGTTACGGCATCGACTGGAAGGAACCCGACTGACGGTTGATCTCCTTTACGAGGGAGAGGACTGGAACCAGCGTCTGTCGGAAACTCCACCCCGGATTAAGCTGGTCGAAGGACAGGGGGGCGGGGAACCCTACGAGATCGCCTGGAGGCGAGTCGCCCCCGGACACTTTTCAGTAACCCGCGATCTCGACGAAGGGCAGGTTATCCGGGGAGCTGTTCAGGCTGGATCCCACGCACTTCCTTTTGGCCCAGTGGCAGTGGCCAATTCCGCTGAATGGTCGTTTGACCCTGAGCGCCTGACAGAATTCAGGGAAGTGGCGCGCCTGAGTGGTGGACGAGAACTTGTTGACCTTTCAACGGCGTGGATCCGCCCTCCGTCTACTGCCTCAACCACATTACGAATTCCACTCCTTCTCCTCTTACTTGTTACCGTATTGCTTGATGCCCTAATTACCCGGATGGGATGGCGAATTCCTATTCTCGTTCCGATCGGAACAGCTACCCGAAAGGCCCGGCGCCGCAACAAGGCCATCGCCCGCAGAGACAGCAGGAAGAACCATCTCTCTGAGACCGATGCCGCGAAAGAAACGAATCTGGAGAAACCGTCGAATCTGGATTCCGGGCCTGCCTCCACTTCCCCTCCAACATCTTCAAGGGAAGAGCCCTTGACACCCGCTGGAAAGCGGGAGAGCGAGCGCTCCTCCCGCTTTGACAGGGCGAAACGGCGACAGTGAAAAATTAAGAATGGCCCCAGAAGTCCAAACCAGACTCCTATAAGCCCGAGGATTTCAGACTTTCGTCCACCTCCAGACTCTGGTTCATCGCCAGAGCCGGGCTTTCTTCCCTGCTCGCCCCCACAATTTCCGCAGGGACTCCCGCAACAGTGGTGTGAGGCGGAACGTCACCGAGCACCACACTTCCTGCCCCTATTTTAGCACCCTGCCCAATTTCAACCGGTCCAAGAATTTTCGCGCCAGCTCCGATGAGAACACCCGAGCGGACAACAGGGTGACGGGCTCCTACCTCATTACCCGTTCCTCCCAGAGTGACTTCGTGGAGGATGGAAACGTTATCCTCGATGACAGCGGTTTCTCCCACCACAAAACTGGTCGCATGATCAAGAAGGATCCCCGATCCGATGCTGGCTGCAGGATGGATATCCACACCAAAGACCTCACTTCCGAGACTTTGAAGATAGAGAGCCATGGCACGACGAGAATCATGCCAGAGGTGATTCGCAATCCGGTAAGTCGTAATGGCAAAGAAACCCTTGTAGTATATCAGGGGCTCCAGAGTCGAGTTGCACGCAGGGTCTCTTTTCAGGATCGCCTCCAGGTCATCACTAGCCCTTTCAACCAGAACCGGGTTCTCCTTGAGGAGACCGGCCAGGAGGGGAACCATATTCTCGAGAGGAGAATCCTGTCGAGCCAGCTTACGCGCTAATCGCACCCCCAGAGCGGCGGAAAGACTTCCCTGATCCAGAATCACCTCCTTAAGAAGAGCCCGCAAACCTGGCTCTGCCTCGGCAATTTTCTCAGCCCGGTTACGCATATCCTTCCAGAGAAGCTCCACCCGCTGCTTCGCCTCTTCCGGGGAGTCTGTGGATTGTGGACTGGTGCCGTTGTCGGACATGTGCTTGGGTTCTAGCGGTGAAAGTTTCCCAGAAACTGGAGTATGCCTGTAGAGCTGCAGTCTGCCTTGCGAGACATTATGACGGCGCTACGGTGGTAAAGCTCGAGGACATTGCCCAGCAGGAAGATATCTCTGCCAGCTTTCTGGTGCAGATCCTTAATGAGTTGAAACGATTCGGGCTGGTTGACAGCAAAAGGGGCAAGGCAGGAGGGTATTTATTGTCCAAATCACCCGCCAAGGTCTCTTTGCGGGAAGTAGTCCAAGCAGCGGAGCCAGGACTTCTCGCCACCCCGGACAATAGCTCAGGCACATCCGGTCCGGCCGTCACTGAAATGTGGCACGGCCTGTCCAAGGTCGTGCATGAACGACTGGGAAGCATAACCTTGGAGTCGATGGCCTCGGAAGCTGGCGCGCCGATGTATTTCATCTGACCTCTATATCTCTGAGACCGGCAAAGCGGCTACCTCTTCCCTGACACTTTCCGCCAGCGGCGTGCTGAGGTAGCGCTCGGTAGTACTGGCCGCTATTACGACTACCCGCTTCCCTGCCATTTCATCACGCTTTGCAATCTGCAGGGCTGCATGAACCGTCGCTCCACTAGATATCCCAGCGGGAAATCCCTCCAGCAAGCAGAGTTGCTGGGCAGTTTCAAAGGCATCTTCATTAGAGACCTGTGCTACCTCATCAACGATATCGATATTTAGATTCCCGGGAATAAAACCAGCTCCGATTCCCTGAATTTTATGCGGCCCGGGGTCACCTCCAGAGAGCACCGGGCTGGCAGAAGGCTCGACTGCCACTGTATGTAGGTCTCGACGAGATTTGATCACCTCGGAAACACCGGTAATAGTGCCTCCCGTTCCCACTCCGGAAACAAACACATCAATTTCGCCACCGGTGTCGCGCCAGATCTCTTCGGCAGTAGTCTTCCGATGAGCCTCAGGATTAGCAGGATTATCGAACTGGCTGGGACCAAAGGCCCCTGGATCTGCTTCAAGGAGCTGCTTCGATTTGGCAATCGCTCCTCCCATTCCCTTCGGACCGGGGGTGAGGACAATCTCGGCTCCCAGCATTTTTAGTAGCACTCGACGTTCAATCGACATCGTTTCCGGCATAGTTAGGATACACCGGTAGCCCTTGGTCCGAGCCACAAAGGCGAGTGCAATACCGGTGTTGCCTGAAGTCGGTTCGATAATTGTGCCCCCAGGTTTGATGAGCCCTTCAGCCTCTGCAGTCTCGATCATGGACTTCCCTATGCGGTCCTTGACACTGAGGAGTGGATTATACCCTTCAGATTTGATGATTACCTCCGCCTTACATCCGTCGGCTATACTGTTCAGTTTGACCATCGGGGTATTCCCGACCATATCGACCATATTACCTGAAATTGCGCTCATTACTGTAGTGGTTGTGGTTTGTATAGACGCGAGACCTATCTTTCATGTTGTCCCGCTTCAATGAATTATATCTGGAAATCCTGCTGACCTGATTCGAGATGCAACCCGCATTCATACCTCTCCCCTTTGAACCGCGTTGACTCGCGAGAGCTCGATCCTCCGGGGCTGGTTGAATGCCAATCTCCCATCGTAACATAACCTGCCGAAGCAAGAGGGTGCCGCGGAAGATCATGTCCATTGATAAAATGCTCTACCTTCTCACTATTCCAATCGATGATCGGATACACCTTGAGGGTTCTGGCCTGCCGTTCGGCCATGTCTCGTTGGGAGCGCCCTCTTGAATGCTCATGCCTGAGCCCACTGATCCAGGCATCAGCACCTAGATCCTGAAGAGCCCGATTCATAGGCTCCACCTTGTGGATCCGAGCATAATTATTCAGATCCTCTGGGCCGTTCTCCCACTGTTTGCCGTGGAGGGCCTCCTGACGTGCCGCTGTTATCCGTGGGGCGTAGACATGGGCCCTGAAATCCAGCTCCTTCTCCAGAAGGGACGCATAGCGGTAGGTCTCGGGGAACAGATATCCCGTATCTATAAAGACCACTGGAATACCGGGCGCATGCTCCCTGAGCAGTTTTAGCATTACCGCAGCCTGCAACCCGAAACTCGTGGTGGCCACAATTCGACCTGCAAACTTTTCCGCTAACAACTGGATCCTCTCCCCGGCCTCGAGAGAACGAAGCTGAGCGTTGAGGACACGCAGGTCATCCTTAGTTTCCGTCTCCGATCGTTGTTCAGCGCTCATGATCCTTGGCAGTCTCATTGCTCTCCTGCGGCAACATCCTGATGGAAGTCCAACCCATTGGTCGTCGCTTTTACGTAGGCCTTCCGAATAACAAAGTCTCCAAAGCTCTCCCTCTCTTTCCGGCTCCCCGCATAGTCCCTGATGATCGGCTCAAGAAGCTCCTTGATGTCCTCGCTCTTTACGCTGGCGCGATAGAGCTTACTGAGTCTCTGTCCGGAGAACCCTCCACCAAGGTAGACATTATATCTACCTGGGGCCCGACCAACAAAAGCGATCTCTGCGATATAAGGCCTCGCGCAACCGTTCGGGCAGCCAGTCATTCGAATGGTGATCGCATCATGCCTCAGCCCGCATTCCTCAATAACCTCTTCCAGTTCGGTCACAACATCCGGGAGATGTCTCTCGGCTTCTGCCAACGCCAGACCACAGGTCGGCAGAGCAACACAGGCCAGCGAGTGAAGTCGTAATCCCGTATGGTGTTCATGGGAATTGAGACCGTATTCATCGATCAATTGCTTCACTGCAGGACGCTGCTCCTTGGAAATCCTTGCTACGACAAGGTTCTGGTTTCCGGTCAGACGAAATTCACCATCGAGCATTCTAGCAATCGCGAGAAACCCACTTCTCCAACGAGCCTCGTCTGTATCGCACACCCGCCCTCCCGGAACATAAAACGTATAGTTGGCGGTATTATCCTCGTTTTCCGACCACCCGTAGCGATCTCCATTCTCGGTAAACTCATAGGGCCTCTCGTCTTCCAGTTGATACCCTAGTCGCTGCTCAACGAGTTCGCGGAACCCATCTACGCCGTGATCGTCGACCGTATATTTCAGCCGGGCATGCTTTCGTTCGTAACGATCCCCGTGATCTCGTTGAACCAGGACAATTTTTTCTGCAACATCGACGACCTTGTCAGCCGACACAAAACCAATCACATCTGCTACCCTAGGATACGTCTCTTCCTGGCCATGGGTCATACCCATCCCTCCTCCTACCGCAACATTGAACCCTTCAAGTCCATTACTGCCCGTAATCGCTATGAAGGAGAGGTCGTTGGCATATACGTCGACATCATTATTGGGAGGCACCGCAACTGCGATCTTGAATTTCCGGGGCAGGTAGTGCTTTCCGTAAATGGGCTCTTCCTGATGCATGCTCGACTCCACCTTTTCTCCATCGAGCCATATTTCATGATAGGCACCAGTAGCAGGGGTAAGGTGATCGCTGAGCTCTTTTGACACCTGCAAGATTTCTGCGTGAAGCGCAGAGACATCAGGATTCGCATTGCACATCACATTGCGATTCACGTCACCACATGCCGCAATGGTATCAAGAGCTGCTTCGTTGATTTCCCGGATCGTTCTTTTCAGGTTACTCTTAATGATTCCATGAAGCTGGTAAGCCTGCCGCGTCGTAAGCTTGATTGTATCATTCGCATACTCTGTGGCCATACGGTCGACTTCGATCCATTGCTCCGGGGTAGAGACCCCTCCTGGAACACGGATCCGGATCATGAATGAAAATGCCTTTTCCAGTTTGTGCTTCCGCCGAGCCGACCGGGAGTCCCTGTCATCCTGCTGATAAGACCCGTGAAATTTGAGCAGCTGCTGGTCGTCTGCAGAAATGCCCCCGGTGGAAAGATCTGAGAGCCCTTCCGCGATCGTTCCTCTGAGATAATCGCTGCGGTCTTTAATCCCTTCATTTGCCGCCAGTTTACGGTCTGCTGCGCTCATTCGAGTGAAGTGTGAAATTAGTAAACGTCTCGTTGATATCGTCCATTGCTCTTCAGTTCCCCAAGGTAGGTGTCAGCTGCCTCGGGAGTCCG
This sequence comes from Akkermansiaceae bacterium UBA4145, assembly GCA_002380675.1. Classification (GTDB taxonomy): domain Bacteria; phylum Verrucomicrobiota; class Verrucomicrobiia; order Verrucomicrobiales; family Akkermansiaceae; genus Roseibacillus_B. The sequence goes on along the minus strand of DFWB01000370.1, from coordinate 11,769 downwards.
GTCTCCCCATGATTGAATCACCTCCAAAAGTGCTGCGTGGACGTCCGGGGCCATCCTGGAAGCGTCTCCACAGACATAAAAGTGAGCTCCCTTTTCCAACCAGTCCCATATCTCCTTCCCCTTTTCCCGGATCCGGTCTTGTACGTATATTTTTTCCGGCTGATCCCGGGAAAAAGCGACATCGAGCCGAGTCAGCGCCCCAGACTTGAGATGATCCTGCCACTCAAGCTGGTAAAGAAAGTCATATGTAAAGCGCTGGTCGCCAAATATCAGCCAAGTGGGCCCACTTCCTTCCCTCGTTGACCGATCCTCAACAAATGCCCGGAAGGGAGCAACCCCCGTCCCCGGTCCGACCATGATAACGGGCAGGGTATCGTTCTCAGGAAGCCTAAATCGCTTATTCGGGGTGACAAAAACAGGAACCGTGTCGCCTTCTCCAACCAGATCAGCGAGACAGGTCGATGCGACTCCCTTTCTTTCAAAGCCATATCCCTCATAGCGTACTGCCGCCACTGTCAGATGGACTTCTCCGTCATGCTCCCGTGGACTGGAGGAAATCGAATAGAGTCGAGCGGGTAACATCCTCAGGATATCAACCAAATGCTGGGCCTCTGTCTTCGATGCCGGAAATTCACGGAGAAGGTCAACAATCTGACGCCCCCAACTCCAATCCTTGAATAACTGGCGACTGTCCTTATCCAGCAGATTTTCCAGCTCCTTGGATCCGCAATGTGACTGCCAGGCGGATGCCACCTTTCTGGACAAGGCTGTGATATCGTAATCCTCCCGAAGTGCCTTGCGCAGGACCTTATCACCCGAGGAGCGCGTCCTCACCACTTCATCACCTGTTAGGTCGGCTGCCTTGAGAAGAGAGTCAACAACATCATCAGCATTTGTCGGCACAACCCCCAGCGAATCCCCAACCTCATAACTGAGCCCTGACCCTTCGAGACTCAGCTCGAGGTGCCATATCTCTTTTTGCGACCCTGGTGCATTCAACAGTACCTTATCCAGAATGCGTGCAGGGAAGGGGTTTTTCTTTCCATATTCCAGCGAGGTCGAAACGACAGCAGTGCTGATTGCCTCCGAAGCATTTGTTGCCACCCCCCCGAGCTCTTCCAGAGCTCTCTCGATCCACGCCGTATAGGCCTCCTCGAAGTCCACGTCACAATCCACCCTCGGGGTCACCCTCTTCGCTCCAAACTTCTCCAGCTGTTGGTCCACGTCTTTACCAACCTTACAAAAATGTTCGTAACTCGTATCTCCGAGGGCACAGACGGAGAATTTAACTCCGCTGAGATCCACTTTCCCTGACATCAGTTTACCACAAAATTCCTCGGCACTTTCAGGAGGATCCCCCTCACCCCATGTACTAACGACTACAAGGAGGTTCTCCGTCTGCGACAGGTCCTCAGGGACAGACTCGCTCATATTCTTGAGGGTCGTCTTAAAACCTCTCCCCTTCGCAAGCTTCGCACTACGAGCAGCAAGCTCTTCCGAGTTGCCGGATTCTGTGCCGTAGAGCACGAGGAGATTTCCGGTGGCCCTGGACTGGGGAACTTTGCTGCCTGCTCCAAGGAGCTTCCCTAACCATGAACGCTGCTCGACGCTGCAATCGCGCAGGAATCCTGAGAGCATTTCACGCTGCGCCTTATCAAAAGGCGCATCATCAGGCAGCTTAAACATTAGTTACTTGATCAAGTTAGTTATGTTTATAAGTTTCCAATAATCCCCAGCGATTGCAATCGGAAAACCGGGGAAACAGAAAAACTTGCTCCTATTTCAGACAAGGCCTTGGCGGGAATAATCTCCCAATCTGCGGCGCCACACCGCTCTGCACCCCCTCTAATTAGGCGCCAGATTTCAAAATCTCTGCTAAATCCAGTGCCAGCTCAACACCACTTCAATTGCGGGGTGAATGCTGTGGTGGACAGGACACCCAAGAGCCGCGCTTTCAAGCGCCTTCCTCTCGGGGTGGCCCTCTTCTACCGGCATGTGAATGGCAATATCCAACCTCGAGATCCGCCGCGGGCTGTCCTCGGACATGTGCTTACCTACGCTGATCTTCATCCCCTCAAGCGAGATCTCCTTTCGCTGGGCTATAATGCCCATGACTGTAGCCATGCAAGATCCTAGAGACGCCGCCAGGAGGTCTGTTGGAGAGAAGGCCTCTCCCCGCCCGTTGTTATCCACCGGCGCATCCGTAGCCAGAATATCCCCCGAGGGACCATGAGTAGCAGCACACCGCAGTTTTCCCTCGTAGTCTATTTTGATCTCAATCATTACTCTGTTGGTTTTTCGGTTACGCTTTCAGTTTCTTCCTCCTTCTCGACAATAACCGGCACTTTGGCAAGAACGACCCGGAAACCATACAGCCCGGAAGTGTCAACGCCGCCTCCGCTCTGGGCTGGCTTGCGCACAGGCTGCCTCACCGAGACTTTGAGGTGATTCGTATCATAGCTTTTCCAGCAAGCCCCACGGGCAACGTCATACTGCCCAAATGCGCTGTAGTCGCTCGCAACCCACTCCAGAACATTACCTTCAAGGTCATACATCTTTTGCGTCCCCACCGGTCTTCCGGCATAGCTGGCCACTGGAGATGTGAAAGCAGAACCGTCTTCGTATCCCACAAGGTGCCCATCCGCCTCCAGAGAACCTCGCTCTGCCAGACTGATATCCGCAAAATTTCCTCCGCTCACCGGCGGAGGCATCTGAGGCCCCCAGAAAAACTCCTCGGCCTGCCCATGTTTATCCATCGGCCACTCCCCAATCTCACCTTCCAGACCTACAAAGACACTCCACTCAGCATCGGTTGGGAGACGATAATGATGTCCTGCTCCAATTGCTCCCTGCTTGCGCTCTCGAAGAGTCAACCAGAGGCAGAAAAGTTCGGCATCTACTCTCGTCACATTAACAACCGGATGATCAGGCCCATATGACCCACCATCTGCGAAATCAGGCGGTAGCGGAGGCGTGAACGACCCCGCCCAGCGATTAATAAAACGTGCATAATCCGCGCCGGCACTTTTATCCGTACGCTTGGGAGCGGGAATTTTCTCCGCCATACTTTCTACGAAGGCATCAAAATCACTTTGACGGGTTTCCCAGATGCTCGCAAGTAACTCCAGGTCTTCCCGGACGGGAATAAACTGCATGCCCAAGCCGTTCTCCAGTGGTTCCCGCGGATAATCAAAAAGGTTCTCTCTCTGAAGTGTGACAATGATCTCATCCGAGACCTCGTTCATACCCAAGACGATAGACCGCTCGTAGCGTCGAAACCTTGGAAGCTCAACGATAAGCTTAAGTTCACCCAGCCCCTTGGGGTTCAGCTCTACCCTCACGCCGCGCTCATCCACATCATCTCCCTCTAATGGTGTCTGCCCCAGGGTTTGCGAGTAGACCTCTCCCTTGTGAGTCCTCTGCACATAGACATTCGCTCCGGCGGGCTTAGTCGCTAGCCTCAGATACGCGTAGGCCCTACTTCGCACGACCGCGTAGAAAGGGTGCTTCTTCCTCTTATTCGGGTCCTCCTCTTTCAGCCCTTCAATGAATCGCCGCTTATCCAACTTATACTCAAACCACTGGTCGTCCTCGAGGTGTGTTTCCCTGCACTGAACCTCAAGCCACTTCACGTAATCACGAGCCTCTCGCTCGGTGACGAGGATAATCTCTTTTTCAATTCCATTTTTAAAGAGAGTTTGAATGACCCCGCTTTGTCTATTCGTCGACTGCTGAAAATAGTCCCATGACTCCGCCGTGACGTAATACTGGCTGATATGGTAATCCTCCTCGGGCTGGTAGGGTGCGCCAAAAACATCCTCCCACGGCTCAAGTTGCCGGGGGGGGTTGAATTCGATCAAGCTTGGCCCAATCACCGCTCCTCTCTCGCTGACTGTTTCGGTAACGGTCTGGGTCCGATACCCCTTTAGCTCGAGGGTAAAAGTAACATTGCTCCCCTCGGGGTAATTCCTTGGATTAAGCGGCGTCAGTCCAAGAATTTCACCATCCTCGCTGTAGACTGCGGCCCCCGGAGGATCACTCAGAATCGTTACGCTTCTCATCTGCAACGGGGGCGGCTCTAACGACCCTGAATCAGAGGCCGTCTCGAGAGGGGGCAGAGAAATCATCTGGCCTAAGGCAGCCATCCCAGTGAGAGCTCCGAGCACACCAGCCACCAGACCCATTCGTGTTCTAAACGGTCGTGAACGCCCCTCCTCAAGCCTGTGAAGTTCCTGCCCCAGGTCACCAGCTCTTCTAATCTTTCTTCTTGAGATCCTTGGCTCGCAGATATCACAGATGACGGAATTAAGCGCTCGCCACCTTTTGAGGCTCACTCCCTCAGGCAACTGGTCTGGCAATTCGGGAAAATCCAAACGGTCTTTACCCGTTGCCATTTCGTATAGCACTTTACCAAGGCTATACACATCCGCCTGAGCCGAGCCAGGACCTTCCGGGGGGACAAAACCCTCCGTTCCAACAAAGGTCTGCTGTCCCCGAAGAGCCACCAAGCCGATATCTGCCAGCTTTGCCTTTCCATCGACAAAGATCACATTCGACGGCTTCACATCACGGTGAGCAAGACCGTTCTCGTGAAGATGCTGCAACGCCTCCGCCAGCATTCGCCCACAGGTTATACAATCCTCTACCGCAATGCCGTCTCCCCCGGCCTCTTTCATATCACTACGGAGAGTTCGTGGCTCATACTCTACCGGATTAATGTCACGCCCCGTGGCAACATCATCGCCCAACTCCATCACGTAGTAATAGAAGGGCTCTCCTTCTATCTCCGCCCGACCCACGTGTAAGATATGAACGAGTCCGGGATGATCCCTCGAGATAGGCTCATATTTGAGGATCCCCTCAAACTCTCTCTCGAATCCACGTTGGTCTTCGAAATCATTATACCAAACAGCCTTTACCGCCCGCAGCGCACCCGTCACGCCTCGGGCAAGCCACACCTCGCCATAGGCGCCGCCGCCTATTTTTCTCAGAACTTCATGATCCGGAATCGTTAGCTCCGGGCGAACATTACTGCTTTTCATGCTTCTCGAGTTTGGCCAACTCCCGTTTCAAGACCGCACCGACCCGGTGCTTCGCCAGATAGACTTGGGCCATGCTCACCCCAAGATGGGCCTGAACTTTTTTGGCGTCCCACTGCCTTACTACGTAATAATCAAAAATTTGGTATTGCTTGGGTGATACCTGCCCCTTTACCCGTGCGAGTGCTGCATCTGCGAGGTTTTTTTTCCACTCCACATTCCACATGCGCTCCAGCAAATCCCCACTAGGGTCCTCAAAACGATCAATTACCGCAGTCTTCCGCTCCTCATTCCACTCGTTTCCAGCCATCGCAGTATCCTTCTTTCGTCTACGGAATTGATCATTAATTCGCCAGCGCGTCATATTCATCAGCCACGTCTTGAATGAACCTTGCTTTGGATCATACAGCTGCTTTCTGCTTTGCTTGGCAATGGACAAAATGGTCTCCTGGACGACGTCAAAGGCCTCATCAGAACGCAGACCCGCCTTCAGGCCAACGGAATATATCAGGCGCCAGTAGGTCTGGTAGAATTCATCCCATGTCCTCTGGTCCTCCCAGTTCTCAAGCCGGGCAATGAGACTTTTACGCGTGCGCTCGTAGGCCTGCTCGAAGCCTTTTTTACGAACCCCGTCCATGGTGTCTGCTTGTTCGTTCGGAGAATCTTCGGGCATCGTGAAGGAGCGTCTCTCAACAGTAAAACGTCAACAACTACCCTGACTATCATAGAATTATTGTTTGATTCAAAATTCATCTCCAGAGAATTGCCCCAAAACGCCCGGCGACCTTAAGAAATCACCCCGGATTGTTCTGAAGCCCTACCCTTTCTGAGTATTTTTCTTAGATCTCCCAACGCCGGATGAGAAACTTTTCGCACCTGCCATATCAAACACTGAAAATGATTGCCTCCCCATCTTCCTTTCGCTCAAGGTCTCATGGTCATGTCTATCAGTTCTGATTCCATCTCCGGAACCTCCTCTCGCAAGCATCTTCACCCAAGCCGTCGCAGGTTTCTAAAATCCTCCATATCCGCAACGGGAGGGCTTGTGACTCCAGGACTTATACCGTTGCTTGCCAACGACATCACCAAAGCGAAAAATCAGCCCGAGACGATCGTCAAAACGTTCTACGATTCCCTTACTCCGGAGCAACGCAAGATCATTTGCTTTCCTTACGACCACGATCTCCGCCTGAAAATCGAAAATAACTGGCATATTACGAAGGCCAAGGTCGAAAGCTTCAGCAAGGATCAGCAGGCCATGATCAAGGATATTTTCATGGGAATTCACAGTGATGAATATGCTGAAAAGGTTTTTGAGCAGGTTGAGTGGGATAGTGGAATCGATGGTTTTGAGGGAGGCTCCTCAGTAGCCATCTTCGGAACACCAGGAAGCGGGCAGTTTGAATTTGTCCTGACCGGACGTCATTGCACTCGGCGTTGTGATGGCGACTCCATGAAGGGAGCGGCCTTCGGCGGCCCAATTTTCTATGGCCATGCAGCCCGGGGCTTCAACGAAAGCCCCAAACACGAGGATAACGCCTACTGGTATCAGGCGGTAAGAGCGAACGAGGTCTATCAGATGCTGGATGGCAAACAGCGCAAGGCCGCCCTCTTGGGCAAAAGCCGGGGGGAAAGAGGGAAAAAGACCGTGGAATTGTCCGGGAAAAAAACCGGCCTCGATGGAATCAGAGTAGGCGATCTAGCAGCCGACCAAAGGGGGCACGTTATGAAAGTTGTTGGCGACCTCCTGGCCCCTTTTCGAGAAGAAGACGCTCAGGAGGCCATGAAACACATCAAGGCGGGAGGAATCGAAAACCTTCACCTTTCTTTCTATCGAGATGAAAACCTCGGCGATGATGAAATATGGGACGTCTGGCAACTGGAGGGACCCAGCATGGTCTCGTATTTCCGGGGCTTACCTCACGTCCATGCATGGCTTCACATCCGCGAACCATCCTGAGGAGAGAAAAGCCTCTCGAATCGCCTAAAGACCCGCGCTCCGCCACTCTTTCCATCCACCTCGGTAGACAGAAGTCGAGTATCCCAACCGAGCTAACTTTCTCGCCGTGGTGAGACTGTCCGGGCAGTCCTTGTCTGCACAGTATATGACAACTTTTTTACCAGAACTCCGGGCCTCCTCGAGATCCTGAAGGAATGAGTGGACCCCTGCATCGAAGGTTTTCAGCGGCAGGTTGAATGCTCCCGGAATATGTCCCAACCGGAAAAAAAAAGCCGGGCGGACGTCCACGAGTAAAACCCCCCTCTCCTCCCGCAACTGGAAAAGATTCTCCAGCTGTATTCCGCTTATCCGCGGGACTTCCCGAGGCTTTTCATCTATTCGAACACGGGCTGGAGTCACGCCTTCTCCTTTATTCGTAGGGACCCGGGAAACGGAGTCTTTCTGGCCAGACCCTCCGGCACAGGAGCAAATAAGCACCGCGAGGAGGACAGGCACTCCACAGATCCAGTTCCTGATCCTCATCATCACACCTTGGAAATTGCTGCCATTCTGTCGCACTGACTATCGGAAATTCTCCCGTCAAGGCACAGCGAGACCGGCAACGATTACTTGCCGAAGCAATAGAGATTACGACGCCCTCGGATGAAGAGACGCTTACCGATCGCAACTGGCGAGGCATAGAGATTATCATCCAGCTTATTTTCAGTAAGCCCCGTCAGCCCATTGCCCTCAACTGTTCCCGAAAAGATCACTCCATCAACACGTGCCAAATACAGTGTATTCCCCGCAAGCAGAGGCGACGCATAAAACTTCTGAGCCGCCTTCGGAAGTTGCTCCTCCCACAGGGTCTTCCCACTGCGTGCATCGAGACAGGAAACCAGACCTCTCGGCTTTTCCGAGTCATTCAGAACGATAAATGTTCCGCTTTCTTCGTCAGCGACGGGAGACACAGAGTCGGCACCAATTCCTTCCCTCTTCCACGCCCAGGCGCCTTCTGTAATATCTCCTTCTCCTCCAACCCGAATTCCTCCAGTCGCTTTACCGCGGGCATACGAAACTGCCACGATTCCCTTCGCGGAGGCCGGGGAGGCGATCACCCGCCAGAACTTCGTTTTCTTCGGATTGAATCCCCCACACGTCCAGAGCAGTTTTCCGTTAGAGGGATCATGCCCCGTGAGGTGGTCTGCTCCCCAGGTCACCAAGGTCTCCTGACCCCCTATTTCAATTACGAGAGGCGTCGTATAGGAATCACCGGATTCTGCTCCGACATCGAAATTGCGATCTACCTTCCAGGCAATTTTTCCGGTAGTCTTCTGAAGCCCGATTACATAAGACCCCCCCTCGGTCTGCATCACCGCAAGCACAAGAAAACCACCAGCAATCACAGGCGACGTTCCCTCATCCCACCAGAGGGTATCCTCCCCAAATTTATCCTGCAGATTGAGCTCCCAGACCTTCTTTCCCTTCATGGTCAGGGCCGCCACACGCCCGGACTTGAAGTAGGCAAAGATGCCTCTTCCATCTGTCACGATAGAAGAATTCGCCCCGGTTCCCTTCTGCTTATTATCCCCCTTGCCCGGGGTCTCACTTCCAAAACTCGTTCGCCACAGCTCCTTTCCCTCTAGATCGTAAGAAACCACGGCATCATTCCCCCCGATACCGCAGGTCAACAGCAACTGGTCATTCGTGATGATCGGGGTTGAGTTCCCGGGCCCAAGAAGGTGAACCTTCCAAAGAAGGTTTTGCTCTTCAGAGAAGGACAGAACTGTTTCCGCCTCAGGCGCAACGCCGCTGCCATGGGTATCTCCCCGCCAGCTTTTCCACTCCCCGGCCTGCAAGCAAAGGCTGCCGGACATCATCATCATACCAATGAGGTGTCGATACTTCATAAGTGGACCTTAGATAGGTCAGACTGGCCGGCACGGCCAGTAATAAAAGAGCCTACGATAGGACCACGATCAGAGAGCCCGGCACTCGGAGCTTTATGCCATAGCCTCGTCGCTCCATCGCATCTCTGATCATAGAAAATGTAGTCCTCCCCGTATTTGGCAATTGGCTTGGCCGCTATGCACCGCAGAATCACCTTTTAAGATCACTCCGTCACCTGTCATCATGTTTCGCTCTTATCTCTTTCTTCTCTTCACATGGACCCAGGCGCTTGCGGCTGCACCCAATATCCTATTTATCCTCGCCGATGACCTCGGAGTCAGGGATCTCTCCATCGAGGGCAGCGTATACCACGAGACGCCTCACATTGACCGTATCGCAAGAGAGGGTGTCCGCTTCACTCATGGCTACGCTACCTGTCAGGTCTGCTCGCCCTCCCGCGCCAGCATCATGACTGGGAAATACCCCGCTCGTCACGGCATCACGGACTGGATTGGAGCCGCTACTGGGCTGGATTGGAAGCGTAACAATAAGGTCCTTCCCTCCGAATATACCCGGCAACTTCCCCATGAAGACACCTGTCTGGCCGAGGCGCTCAAAAAGGGTGGCTACCGAACCTTCTTCGCAGGAAAGTGGCATCTTGGCGGCGAGGGATCGTTCCCTGAAGACCACGGTTTCGACCACAACATCGGCGGGCACCACCGGGGCAGCCCACCGGGAGGATTCTTTTCTCCCTTCCGAAACCCAAAGATGACGGATGGACCGAAGGGCCAGTCCCTCCCGCTTCGCCTCGCCCATGACACCGCCTCTTTCATCAAGGGCAAAGCCAACACCCCGTTTTTTGCCTTCCTCTCCTTTTACTCGGTCCACGGTCCAATCCAGACCACCCCAGACCTTTGGAAAAAATACCGGGACAAGGCCGGGAAATCTCCCCATCGGGGCAACCGCTTTCTCATCGACCGTACGTTACCAGTACGACAGGTGCAGGACTGCCCCATCTATGCCGGGATGATGGAAACCATGGATGACGCGGTTGGCATCGTACTGAAGGCCCTCGATGAAGCAGGGATCGCAGACAACACCATCGTCGTCTTCACCTCTGATAACGGTGGAGTCTCCTCTGGCGATGCTTTTGCCACCTCCAATCTGCCCTACCGTGGCGGCAAGGGTCGCCAATGGGAAGGCGGCATCCGAGAACCTTACTACATCAAGGCACCAGGAGTGGGACGACCCGGCACAATCAGCGAGACTCCGGTAACTGGAACAGATTTTTATCCCACTCTTTTAGAACTGGCGGGCCTTGAACCCCTCCCGGCCCAGCACGTCGATGGAGTCAGCCTCTTACCTCTTCTCAGAGGAGGTAAGATCCCCGCCCGCGACCTGTTCTGGCATTACCCGCACTATGGAAACCAGGGTGGAGAGCCCAGTGCTATTATCCGCCGTGGAGATTGGAAGCTCATTCATTACTACGAAGATGGCAGGGACGAGCTCTACAACCTCGATCGGGACACCGGCGAGAAGAAGAATCTCGCAATCGAGGAAGGCCCAAGAGTCAGGAAACTTCGCGCCGCCCTTGACGCATGGCTCGCCGAGACCGGGGCCCTCCTCCCAAAAAAAGATGCCCGCTTCGACTCAGCACGACGGAAGCAACAGAATGCCGTCATCAAATCTAAGCGTCTCCCCCAACTTGAAAAACAACACGCCAACTTCCTCGATCCAGCCTTCCAGCCCAATCCCACCTGGTGGGGCAGCAAGATAACCAAGGACTAAGCCCAATCACGCCCGGAACCGGAGCTACGTCCTTGCTCCCGGGCAACCATATCACCATCCTGCCACCATGCGCTTCCTCTTCCCCTGGCTCTTCGCCGCCTCCCTCTTCCCGGCCTTTGCCTCCGCCAGTCCGCCCAACATTATCTTCATCCTCAGCGACGACCATCGCTACGACCTCATGGGCTTCCACCAGGATGCCCCCGAGTGGCTGGAAACCCCCGCCCTCGACCGGCTCGCCAGGGAAGGAGCTCACCTCGCCAACGCCTTCGTCAGCACATCCCTCTGCTCCCCCAGCCGGGCCTCCGTCCTGACCGGCCAATACATGCACCACCACCGGGTGGTCGACAACCAGCGCCCCGTCCCCAAGGGAACCGTCTTCTTTCCCCAGCACCTCCAAAAGGCCGGCTACCGCACAGCCTACGTCGGCAAGTGGCACATGGGCCACGACAACGACGAACCGCGTCCCGGCTTTCACCACTGGGTCAGCTTCAAAGGCCAGGGCACCTACTTCGATCCGGAACTCAACATCAACGGCAGGCGCCAGGCCTTCAAGGGCTACAATGCGGATATCCTGACCGACCAGGCCATCAAGTGGCTCAGGGAACGGCCCGCCGATCAGCCCTTCCTCCTCTACCTCGGCTATAAGGCTGTCCACTACCCCTTCACCCCTGCCCCTCGCCATGCCACCCGTTACGAGGGCAAGAAAATACCCTACCCCGCCACCATGGCCAATACCGAGGAGAACTACGCCACCCAGCCCCGCTGGGTCCGCGAACGCCGTTTCGGCATCCACGGGATCGACCACATGCAAACTGGCCCCCTAGACCACGACCCGGTCCCTGACTTCGACGAACTCTACTACAACTTCTGCGAAACCATCCACGGCCTCGATGAAAACATCGGGCGCCTCCTCACCCACCTTGACCAGAGTGAACTCACCAAGGACACCCTCGTGGTCTACATGGGAGACAACGGGTTCGCCCTCGGCGAACACGGCTTCTACGACAAGCGCGATGCCTTCGAGGAAAGCATCCGTGTCCCTCTCCTCGCCCGAGGTCCGGGCATCAAGCCGGGCACCGTAATCGAGGAAATGGTCCAGAACATTGATATTGC
>DFWB01000290.1:1093-23637 GCA_002380675.1 Akkermansiaceae bacterium UBA4145 | reverse complement strand
TTTCGATGTGCATGGCGCTCTTTACGCGCAGGAGTGGAATGTTCATGGACGGGTTACCAAATACGTCCGAGTAGAGGCCCCATAAAGGGCGCTGTCCGCGCTCTTGCGCAGGGGAGAGCGGTATTCATGGCCCCGGAGACCGCAGATGGCTCCAGGTCCCGTGGGTTATCTCTGCGGTTTTTCTCCGGGGGTTTCCTCAAGGACTCTCGGAGGGACCTTTTCTGCAGTAAACCTGACAGCCACGAGATATTTATCCTTTGCTTGTCCGGAGCACAGAAGGATGGAGTGCTCATCTGCCGTATGCCAGAGATGTGAGCCCAAGAGTTGGCCATCCGAGAGTTCCTCCCGAGAAGGATATTGAGAGGCCTGTACTGGAGAGCCGTGGCTTCCGGTTAGCTTGGAAACAAGACCCAGCCACTGTTTCTGTAGGCTTTTCGCGTATTCAGCGGAGGCCGCACTCTTCCCGCGAAGGGTCACTTCCTGTAGCTCGTCCTTGTCGCTCCATTGAAAGAACAGCTGGTATTCTTCCCCGGCAACTGTGGTGCGGTAAATCCCGTTCAACCCAGTACGTCCAACAAGCTGGTCGTCGAGCGTTTTGCTGACTGATGGGCTATCGCGGAGCTTTTGTGTCACCGTCGCACGATTGTCACCATAGGTGAGACGGTCAAAGCAAGCGCCTGCAATTTCCGCTTCTGGTTTGGCTTGGTTCTGCTTCAGATATTGTTTTACCCAGTCACGGTCGGAGGGATGCAGGTTGCTAAGGGCAACCGTCACGGTGTTGCGGTCGGGCTTTCGTAAAAGCACACTGGACCCATCGGATGAGACAAATTCTGCTCGGAAGCTTTGATTCCCATTAGCGCTGCGCCACGAGCGGTCTTCAGCGTGGAGGAGAATCCCTCCCAGCAGGATCAGGTGGACGGCGATCAGAGGGGTAATCCGGTTCATCAGGGAGGTGAGATCATAGGAGCATGGGGTCTGAAGCGGCCCCGGCCTCTTCTCGCATCATGGAGAGGGGACAATCCAAGCACTCACAGAGGATGTATCGCGGAGCAGGACCGGGCCTGGAAACCACGGAATGCCATCGTCTGGGATAAACTCCTCGGCAACTGCCAGCGGATGACCGGGGCTGAGCTGTCCGCTCTCCAGATTAAAGCGATATGCCGTCTGCCCCTTATCGCCATCCTTGACGATCTTGAGGAGACCGTGCTGTCCACTTCGAATGAGAACTCCGACCTTGTTGTGCGCCGATTCCGGAGACCCGGGCTCGATGATGAAGCGTTTTTCTTCAAGATCGGCGACAAGGACAGACTTTCGTCCCATGATAAGCCGGTTACCTTCAAGAGACAGGGCGGAAAGGTCGAACTGGGAATGAGGGCCAAGTTCAAACCGGTATTCGGGGTCATCAAAGTGGCGGACGACCAGGTTGTCTCCTTCGTGGATCATGAAGTAGGGTTCCTTCATATAAAGAACATGGGAGTCCCTGCGCACCAGGATGGCGGGGCTGCCATCCAGTTGATAACGGTATACGTTGAGCGGCTGATTTGGGGTGGATCGGCTTTCGAAGACAATCGATTTGTCTGAGGCGTAGACGTGGTCCACCCGGGTTTGATTGACCATGAACCCTTCACCTACCGGCTTTCCCCAGTTCTGGCCGTCGTTGCTGACGTGAAGTTCGTATTCGCCGATCATGCCGTTGTTGTTGACGATGACAGCGGGCAGGTAACGAATAGCGCTGATGATCTTTTCGTTCTTCATGTCAAGGGTGACGGAATGCGGATGCTGGGGAATGTTGTCTACCCACTGCGAGTGCCACCAAGAGACAGGGTCGTCGTCAATAACGCATCGAGGGCTTGTATCGTAGCTCTTCGTGGTCTCGGAATTACTCGCAGTAGCGGACCATCCCTGCCGGGGAAGGTTGTTGCCGTCTTCTCCCCCCACCTGCAATTCTGCGATAGAAGCCCAGCCGCGCCCACCGATATCAGACAGGGTGGTGAGGCGCAGGTAGCGGGCCTTGACCGGTTTGATGGCCACTTCGTAGTAGCCGCCCGCGACGGGTTTGGCATTGCGGGCATCGGCAGAGGTCTTGGCCGCGACCTTGCTGTTGCTGAGGGTGGAGCCCGTAGGTGGGTCTACCACTACATGGTTGGCGGAACGCAGGCGGGAGACGAAGAAGATGTGGAGCTTGGATCCATCCGTAGCCAGGCGCATCTGGAATCCGTTACCGAAATTGCGTTGCCAGGCACGAGTGCCGGTAAGCAGGTCGACGGCGATGACCCGTCCAATAGAATCATGGAAAATCTGGGTATTTCCGCAGTTGAGCGTTGAGGACACCGGGGCATTGATGGAGTGCTCCCAGAGGGTCTTGCCGGTGGCAGCATCGAAGGCAACAAGTCGATTTACTAGCCCAGGGGCTTTGCCGACCGAATAGTCGATGGTCAGCAGGATATTGCCAATGAGCTGCATCTGCGGGTTTGTTCCATCGATGAACCTTTGCCAGACAACACGACCATTATTTCCCGGCTCTACCCGCTCGAGAATACCATTCGAAAAAATGTAAATACTGCCCGTCTGGGGAGATCCGGGAGGTGGCAGGGTTATCCTCGGATTATTACGGGGAAGGGACCACGCCTGCTTGAAAGGCTGTTCAGGTGCTCCGTTAGTTCCGGGATCGACTGCGTTCAAGGGCGCCGCTGCCTGCTGCAGCGCCGATTCGGCAGGCTTATCGGTAACAAGAAAGAGGTTCTTTCCGTCGATTGCAAATGCGCGCGGTTTCTCATCGACGAGGTCCCAAGGCCGACTTGCCGTCGTGCGCCCGGTTGTGGCATCGATCTGGTAGAGCCCGTCGAGTTGGGCAAGGTAAACCGAGCTGTTGAGGAGGGCAAGCCGGCCAATCGTCCGGTCTGCTGGTCGATACCAGCGCGCCTCTCCCGTGTTGAGATCGATGGCGGCGAGGAGTGAGCGACCGCGAACGATGAGAAGGTCTTCGACCCTGCCTACTATCTGAACCCCGAGAACAAGGGTGTTCTCCCAGAGGAGGCGCCCTGTTTTCCGATCAAGGGCGAAGATCCCTCGGGCGTCCCTTGGCATGCAGACCACCTTGTCGTCTGTGAGAATGGGAGTAGACCCGTGATTCAGAACGGTTCGATCAGTGGGAGGAATAGGATCGTAATGGTAGATCCAGTCAGTGCGGCCATCGCGGATGTCGGAACGTGCAATGAGGCCACTGTTGGAGCTGCTGTAGACGGCACCCCCGGCGACGGTTACGCTATTTCCGTATATTGCGAAGGCAGGCAGGCTTCGTTCGAGGCTGGCAGTGAGATCAGATTCGCGTCCAGCGCTGGCAATTGGCGCTCTCCACTGGGTGTTGCCCCGGGTGGTATCCAGGCAGACGAGATTGAGCTCTCTGCCCCGGCCCTGGTTGACGTCGTTTAGAGAGCTCCATTCAAGGTGGTAGAGAAGACCATTGGCTGGCACGGGGTCTCCAAGTGGAACATTGAGGAGGCGTTGCGGGTCTTTTTGGTCCTGCCCGGTGGACCACCGCACCGTGCCGCTCAAGCTGTCGATAGCAGCAATTCCCCGTGGAGGCTGGGTGCTGAAGCCCCATCGGGTGTAGAAGTTCCTGTCGGAAAAAGGGGGACGGAAGAAGCCGGGATGATTGGTATCCGGGGTTTTGCTCTCGCTGACGGCTGGGGGCTGGAAGCTGGTCCATAGTGGGTTTCGAGTATCCTTCGTATCGAACAGAGCGAGCATGTCCCGCCCGCTGACTAGGAGGGTTCCCCCGGTAACAGCCAAGTCGATCTTGTTTGGAATGGAGCTGCTCCAGGTGGCTCGTGGAGGGATGCGGATGACCCGCTGGGTGAGCTCGAGAAGGGGAGTTTCCGGTGCAGGGGGAGATTGCTTTGGAGGCGTAGTCCGGTTCTTCAGAAGCTGCTTACAGACCTCGATGGCCTTCGTTGGCTCGCCTAGCCACGACAGTTCCCGATCCGGATTTTCGTTCCCGAGAAGATCTGCAGCAGTTTGCGGAGACTCAATCTGATTCCGGGCTGTCCAGATTCCGACTTGCGATGCGTCCTTTGTGTCTGCGTCTACGGCATGGCTCAGGAGGTCTTCGAAACTGCGCAACGCAGATTGGGCATGACCGCCAAATAAATCCCGGTTGGCAAGGTCGCGGAGGTTCTTCTGAGATGAGGAGGACCATGGATATCGCCGAAACTGGTAAAGAATTTCCGCATCAGTCGGGCTGTCACGATAGTCCTCCAGCTCATAGCGTTCTTCTTGAACCTTACGCAGGTTAAGGAGGTTTGCCGCGGGTTGGCTGAGAAGATGTAAATCGAGAGCACGGATTGGATCAGTGAGTCCGGATTTGTCCCGCCACGGCACAATCTGGGGCACTGTCAGAGCCTTTGCGGCCAGGCGGTCGATGAGGGGGGCCACGATCTTTGCTGAACGGGTAGCAACGGTATCCCATTCCAGATCGGGGTCGTCCGGCTCCATGTGGGGTAAAGGGCTTCCCTCGAAGAGCGGTTGTATAGCGAGCGGGAGAGATCCCTCCGTCGAGGCCCACTCCTCGTCGAACTCTTTCCAGAGTTTCCTGATGCCCGGATCTGGGTGATGAAGGTCCATCTCCTTTTTGAGATCATCGAAAAGTGGCCTTGTCCGGGCTGAATTCAGGCGCTGGTAAACCCGCACCTGCAGAATCCGCCAGAAGAAATCGTGGGAGTTTTCTGCGGCGTATCGGTCTATGAGTTCCTGGGCCTCGAAAAGTCTTCGGTGGTAAAGATGATGATCCAGAAGAATGGAAGCGGCGTGCTTCACGGACTGGTGGTTGGCGGAAACGACACCAATCTTCTCGAGGGAACACAGCTCACGCGCGGCCCTCTCGGCCGCCGGGTTTTCGGAAAAGGGAACATTGGGTTGTTCGGCGCGAAGCTTGGCGTCACTCCGTCGGGACTGCTTCAGAATCTCCTCGAGGGTCTCCAGCGTGACCTCCATGTTGCTGGGGTTTTGAGCGATGATCTGATTGAGGTGGAGATGTCCGGTTTCGATATGTCCGGCCTGATAGGCCTCTGCCGCAAGTTTTCGTAACGCGTCATCTCCACGCACCACCACCGAGGAGGCGAGAGCAAGCCCGGTCCCGAGGAAGGCTATTAATCCGCAATAAGTCATCCCGACAACTCCATGCAGGGAAGGCACCAGAGTCAACTTCAGAAGGAAACCATGAAGGAACACGACGATATGATGTCCGGCATGAGGATCTGCTGGTCATTATGGCAGCGGCGGGCTGTCATCCTCTCTACCCCTCAAACCAGCGATTCCAGTCACCCCGGTATTGGTGCTGGATAAACTGGTCGGCATCGGGGCAGTTCGTGGCTCTCAGAGCCCGATAATCCCATTCAATCTTCTGGCCGGCACGGAAGGCCACATTGCCAAGGAGGACGGTCTCGCTCAGTGGCCCCGAGTAGTCGAATCGGCAGGTGGTTGATCCGCCTGTCCGGATCGCATTGATCCACTCCCGATGATGGCCTTTGGAGTCCTGAATGAAGGGCTCGGGTCGAGAGAAGTCTTTAAACTTATCCTCCGGAAGTAGCTCGTGGCCTCCGTAGTTGGAGATGAGCTGCCCCTTGGACCCAACAAACAAAATGCCAGAGCCCCACCGCTTATGTTGCTCCGGAGTCAGAATATGATTCGGATAGCGGCCATGATACCAGGTCAGGGGGAGGGCCTTCCAATGCCGTCCGGATACTACCCGATCGGGAAACTGGTAGCGGACTTTCAACCAGATGGGTGCGGAGTCTTTGTCGACGGGTGGGCCCTCGGCCTCGGCGGAGGTGGCATGGCTTAAGTCAAGCGCCCAGAAAGGAAGGTCCATGTAGTGACACCCGATATCGGCAAGGGTGCCTCCGCCAAAGTGCCACCAATGCCGCCAGTGAAAGTGTGTCCAGCCGGGGTGGTAGGGCTGCTCAGGAATGGGACCGAGCCAGAGATCCCAATCGAGGTTCCCTGGCACGCTTGCCGGGAACTGCTGGTAACGTGTTCGCCCACCGGTGCTGGAGCCAACCCAGACGTGGACCTCATTGATTTCGCCGATCGCGCCGGAGCGAACCAGCTCCACAACCCGGCGGTAGTTTGATCCGGCGTGGATCTGGGTGCCCATTTGTGTGACCCGGTTTGTTTCCCGTGCAAGATCGGTGACATGACGAACTTCCGAAATGGTGCGGCAGAGGGGTTTCTCGCAGTAGACATGTTTGCCGGCCCGCATGGCTGCGACACTGGCGACGGCATGAGTGTGATCGGGAGTTGCTACCACCACGGCGTCGAGGTCCTTCTGCTCTACGAGCTTGCGAAAATCCCTGTAGGTTCTGGCCTTGGGAAACTTTTTCGCGACTGGAGCGAGGCGGTTCTGGTCAACGTCGCAGAGGGCGGCAATATTTGCGATGTCCTTGAGTCCGCCGATACTGAATCCACCCTGCCCGGAAGCCCCGACCACTCCTATGTTCAGCTTGTCGTTGGCAGAGACGGCTCCCTGTGCCTGCAGAATCTGCGGGGCGGCCGCCCAGCTGCTGACTGCAGCCGCTCCGGTGGAGAGAAAGCTTCGGCGATTCAGAGGGTTCTTCTTCATGGATTGAATGCTGAACCTAGTCCCGACGAGATTCTGAGCGAGTACAAATCCTTGCGAACGGTGCAATGAAGACCTTCTAAGATATCGGAACGATGGGACTTCCATATCGCCCCTCGAGGGCGTTGGAAGGAGTCCTCCAATGAGGTCCTCGCTTTATAAGTGCAGGGGAGGCAGGGTTCTGTCAGTGTGGTTCGTAATGCCCCAAGTCGAGAAGCATGGGCCCTGCTCCGGGCCTGCCCGCCGTTCTTTCCACGAACTGGGAGGGGCCTCACTCTGTGGCCTCGGGTTAGGCACTCTGGCACGTGAGACCGGGAGCAAGCGCCTCCTCTCTGAGGACGACCCTGCCGTCGGATATACCCCAGCGCGAGACCCATGGAGGAATTGTGAGGAGATCCCAGAAAGGGGAAAGCCTCAACTCGGTGATTGAAGACCAATTATTGACAGCGGGAGGGAACGGGATTACCACCCGGAACGCTCTGAGATGGCGGCGTAGCCAAGTGGCCTAAGGCGACGGTTTGCAAAACCGTTATTCGTCGGTTCGAATCCGACCGCCGCCTCCAGGGAGCCTGCCCCGGAGTTCATGAGTCGTAGGGAACGAAAGGGGGTAGTCCTGCGATCGTGTGATTGGGTTGCTCCCTGAGACGGGAGTTTTCTTGCGATCCGGCCGGGATTGGGGAACAAGGGGTTATGGGTAAGCAAACATCTTTGAACAGGCGGGGTTTTCTCAAGGGGTCGACGGGAGCGGGTCTCCTGATCTGCAGCAGTCAGGTTGCCTTTGGATACAAGGCGAATGAAAAACTGAACGTGGCCTGTATCGGGGTCGGGGGACAAGGAGTCAGTAATACCCGCGGGGTTTCCGGGGAGAACGTTGTGGCGGTTTGTGATGTTGATGAGAAACGGGCGGCCCAGATGTTGAAGCAGTATTCAGGGACCAAGCGTTACACGGATTTCCGGCTGATGCTTTCAGAGATGGATAAGGAGATTGATGCGGTTGTGGTCTGCACCCCGGATCATACTCATGCCGTCGCCGCGGTTGGTGCAATGAAGCAGGGCAAGCATGTCTACTGTGAGAAGCCGCTGACCCGCACCGTTCACGAGGCCCGCATGATGCGCCTGACGGCTGCCAAGCACAAGGTGGTGACTCAGATGGGTAATCAGGGGTCGGCTTCGGAGGGTGTGCGCCGGGCTACCGAATGGGGCGCTGCCGGAACGGTGGGGCCTGTCGAGAACGCGTATCTCTGGGTAAGTGATGGAAGCGCCACCATGACCCGCCCCAAGGATACACCCGCGGTTCCCGCGAACCTCGACTGGGATCTCTGGCTTGGACCCGCCTCCGAACGGCCTTATCACCCCAGCTACCTTCCCTTCATCTGGAGAGGCTGGCGGCATTTTGGGAGCGGTAGTCTGGGAGATATGGGCTGTCATACCGGGAACTTTCTCTTTCGTTGCCTCAACCTTGGAGAGCTCTGGGAGCCCGGTGGTTCCAGCAAGGCCAAGCGAATCCGGATCGAGGGTGAGGCTACCGGGGTTCATGCGGAAGGCTACCCGGCTTCGACTCGGGTGCATTTCCACATTCCCGCCCGTGGTGATCTTCCGGCGGTGAAGTTGACCGTTTCCAGCGGCGAGAAGATGCGGCCTTCCGCGGACTTGCTTCACGGAAAGCAGCCGGGGTCCTTTGGATCCTTGCTCATCGGGACCAAGGGAAGCATTTACTCGTCAAACCCATGGAACACGAGTTCCGAGATCCTGTCCAAAGACAAGGGTTCGATTAAGGAGCCACCGAAAACCTTACCGCGAGGTGTTGGTCACCACAGGGAATGGATTGAGGCCTGCAAAGGTAAGGGGGAGACCTTCTCCAGTTTTGCGATTGGGGGCCCGCTCACCGAGCTGATCCAGTTGACCAATATCGCTGGGATCGTGGGTGAACCCTTCCACTATGACACCCTGACCGGGGAGATCCCTGATCACGCGGGGGCCAGCGCCCTCCTTCATCGTCCCTACCGGAAGGGTTGGACGCTCTGATCATTCAGGCCGGGCGAGGTCCCGGCTGCAGGGAAGTAGATCGCGGGAATAAACGTAAAGCTGGGATAGCGTGTGAAACGAATCCCTCTTTTCATCCCGGTTCTTGCGCTTGGACGGCCCTTCGGTTTCACCAATGAAGGTCTTGGATAGACGGGCAATCTCCATGCCCGTTATCCGGAGATCGTGCAACGCATGAAGAAGACGCCCAAGGAAATCACGGCAGCCGATCACTGAATCATGAGAGCAGGAATGCAACACCTAAGGCTGGGGCGGATCGCGATCCTGTTTGCGGCCGTGTTCCTGCATGGAGTGGTGATTGCCGACGAGGAAAGGGAGGAGCACGCGATCGAGATCTTGGAGTATTACTGCTTCGACTGCCATGACTCTGCGACGAAGAAGGGGGAACTCAGTCTCGAGGATGCCCTCGCGAAGGAGCATTTCGACGGCACGCTCGTCTTCGAAAATATTCTCATGGGGAAGATGCCCCCCGAGGAGAAGGAACGGCCGGATGAGGTGGAGAAGAAGGCTTTGTTGGATTGGCTGGCGAAGCGGCAGGTTACGGATGCCCCGAAGTCGTTTCGGCGCATCAGCCGACATGAGTTCGTGCATTCCTTGAACGACCTCTTAGGCACGAACGTGGACCTTGCGGGCGAGATTCCGGAAGACCGCGGCACGAATGACTTCGACTCGAACCGGAAGATCCAGTTAAGCCGTGAAATGCTGACTTCCTACTTTTCAGTCGCTGATAAAATGCTCGAGGCCGCCTTTCCGCAGGACGGTTTTCCGGCAGAGCAGCAATGGGTAACGAGCAAGATCCGGGACAGTCACGAGACTTACCGGATCTATCACAGACCGTATAAAGAGGGGACGCTCTTCTCGTGGACGCGTGCGAACAACGGAAACAGCTACTCGTTTTTCATCGACAACTTTGATCCGCCTGTGGCGGGCTGGTATGAATTGACCTTTGATGCCGCCAAGGTGGGGAAGATTGCCAACCAACTCAGTCTGCAGGTGCATGCCGGGAAGTACTACTACGCCGATGACCGGCCGCAGCCACAGCGGTTGGTTGGGGTGATCTCGGTAGGTGACCGTGAGGTGAGATCACAGACTATCAGGGCGTTCCTTAGGCCGGGGGAAAACGTTTCAGTGCATTGCTATTCCCGGCATAACTTTCGCAGCAGAAATCCGCAGGAAGGAATCTACATCAAGCAGATGAAGGCGCGTGGTCCGTTGTTGGATTCCTGGCCGCCGACCTCCTACAAGATGGTGTTTGATGGAATACCGCTGCGGTCAGGGTCAAGGGAGACTCTTGAGAATGCAGGGCTTCAAACGAATCTGCAGCGGATTGGTGGTAAGGTCATTGTAAGCAGTTTTCAGGAGGGAATGGAGAAGGAGAAGATGCAGGACGGATCGAACCTGACCTTCTGGCACACGCGCTTCTCGCCGAAGGTGGCGAAACCGCCCCACTTTGTGGTTTTTGAGAACCCGAGCGGCGCAGAGATCGAGGGGTTGTCCTTTGCAACCTGGACGGGAGGCAATGGTAACGGCCTCGTGAAGTCCTACGAGATCTACTTCTCGGCTGACGGAAAGTCATGGGGAGAGAAGGTCATGAGCGGGGGGCTCGATGTGCGCCTCGCGAATGAACAGCCGATCATCTTTCCGTCTGAGACGACGAGCCGCTTCATTAAGTTCCTCGTGACTGACTCGGTGCAGTTGGACAACAAATCGATCGCCTCGGTGGGGAAGCTGGATGTGATCACAGAAATCGCGGAGCCCGTCGCGATCTCTCGTATCGCCGTTGTCTCCCGGTCGGAGGAAGACTTGAAGCGGGTGATCCGCCGGTTCGCGGAGCGGGCCTTTTCCTCGAAGCTCAGCGATGAGGACCTCGCTCCCTACTTCGATGCGGCGTTGAATGGTCTCAAGGCAAGCGATTTTGCGCAGGCTGCGAAGCTCGGGATGAAGGCGGTGCTCTGCTCGCCGCGATTCCTGCTGGCGCCGGGGGAGTATTCCAACTCGTCATATGCGATGGCGGCGGAGCTCGCGCGGAGTTTGTGGCTCTCGGTTCCGGATGAAGAGCTTTTGACGCTCGCGGCGTCCAACGAGCTCAGGGGTGAAGTCTTGCGGGGACAGATTGCCCGGATGCTGGCAGAGGAACGCAGTGAGCGAATGATTCGTTCCTTCAGCGACCAGTGGTTGAACCTGCGTGGCTTGAACAAGGTGACGCCCTCGCTGAAACTTTATCCTCTCTTTGATGATCTCATGAATCATTACCTGCCGGTCGAGACGCGGAGATATCTTCAGCACCTCATTCAGGAGGACATGTCCGCAGGGTACTTGATTGATTCGGATTTTACTTTCCTCAACCAGCGCTTGGCACGGCACTACGGAATTCCGGGTGTGGTCGGGCAGGAGATGCGCAAGGTGAGCTTGCCGGCGGAAAGTCCCCGCGGCGGGCTCATGACGATGGCGAGCGTGCTGAAGGTAACCACCGACGGTTTTGATACTTCGCCGATTTTACGAGGAGCGTGGATCTCGAAGAACATTGTGGGGACGCCGTTGTCACCGCCGCCCGAGAGTGTCCCAGCCCTCGAGCCGCAGCACGATCACGCCGAAACGCTCAAGGAGCAGATCGAGCAACACAAGAAGAGCAAGGCGTGCTACGCCTGTCACAAGAGCATCGATCCGTATGGATTTGCCTTGGAGAACTTCGATGCGGTGGGGGAGTGGCGCGAGACCTACAAGATCAAGCAAGCTCACCGTGGGACGTTTCAGTATCGTCCCAAGGGCTATTTCAAGATGGGAGGCTCCGTGGACGCCTCGGGCAAGATCAATGGCGACGAGTTTGGCAACATCTTCGGATTGAAGAAGGTCCTCCTCGCGGACGAGCGCAAGATCGCCTATAATTTCGCCAAGAAGTTTTTTGAGTATGCCAACGGCCACGAACCGGACCTTGTTCAGCGTCTTCACTTGTGGGAGTTTGTCGGGCGAAAGCCGGAGAACATCCGCTTGAAGACCCTTGCAACTGAAGTGCTGGAGTATTCCCTGAGCGAATCGAAGTAATGAGCCCCTACGATCGGAGAACCTTCCTGAAGTTTGGAGCGGCGCTGCCATTGGCGCTGCATTCGCTGAACGCGCGGGCTGCCACTTCTTCTCAATCAAAGGCCCCGCCCAAGCGGATTATTTTCATCTGCAACTCGCTCGGGTTCTACGCCCCGAACTTCTTCCCGGTCAAACGGGGTGATCTGGCGACCTCGCGGTATCTCAAGGAGTTGGCGGTGAAGGAAAAGATGACGGTCTTTCAGAATCTGTTTCACCCGGGCATGGACACGAGCAATCACGACTCGGAGAAGTCGTTTCTTACCGGGACGCCGAGCCCCGAGGCGTCAAACTTCGTGAACAGTATTTCACTTGACCAGATACTGGCGCGAGAGATGGGAGGAGACACGCGTTTTCCATTTCTCTCGTTCAGTATTTACGATCGCGGCTGGGGGTGTTCCTGGAACGATCGTGGGGTGGCGATTCCGCCGATGCACGATGAGCGGGCAATCTTCGACAAGCTCTTCGGAGATGAGGATCTCTCGGCGAAGCAGCGGCAGATCGAGAATGATCAACAGATCGTCAAGAGTCTGTATCGCGACATGGCCCAGCTCAAGAAGAGCGGCGGGGACCAGGGGAAGATTGATTCCTACCGCACGGTGATAGCGGAACTTGAGGCGCAGCTGGCGCACGAGGAATTCTGGCTCAAGGCGCAGAAGCCGAAGGTGCCGGACAGCCTGAGCGACGACCAGGAGTTTGTGTTCTCGACCAAGGTAAGCAATCTCTTTGAGCTGGCGAAGCTCGCTTTTCAGACAGATTCAACGCGGGTGATCACTGTTTCGCTCGATTGGATTTATGGCGCGATCAGCGTGCCTGGAGTAACCGGTGGCTGGCACACCTTGTCTCACCACGGGGGTCAAGCCGGTGTGCTTGCTAAATTGAGCAGGATCGAGATCGACATCGTAAAGCATCTCAACAAATTCCTCTCGGAACTCGACGGGGTCCAGGAAAATGGGGGAACGTTGCTCGATCACACCACCGTGGTCATTGGAAGTAACTTTGGTGATGCTTCCAATCATACCTGCGATAACCTTCCCACTATTGTGGCAGGGGGCGGATATCGACACCAAGGGCACACAGTTCTCAAGGGAGCCACGCCGCTCTGCAACCTCTACCTTGAGCTACTCCACCGCCATGGGGTGGATGCGGCAGGTTTTGGCAGCAGCGAGGGGAACATTGAGCTGCTTACGGGATGAACTTTGTGGGAATACGATAGGCTACCAGCTGACTTTCGCGCCGATAATAGCGTTGATTCCCGGCTGGTTTACCCCGGACCCGTGAATCCGGTAGTCCTCGTCCGTGATGTTTTCAAGAGCGGCGGTCAGCTCAAGATTCT
This sequence comes from Akkermansiaceae bacterium UBA4145, assembly GCA_002380675.1. GTDB lineage: Bacteria > Verrucomicrobiota > Verrucomicrobiia > Verrucomicrobiales > Akkermansiaceae > Roseibacillus_B. The sequence goes on along the minus strand of DFWB01000290.1, from coordinate 10,564 downwards.
CTGAGACCTGCATCCCAGCCCGAATTGATGCCACGAGGTAACTCGGAGTACCCCCGGGGGGAATCCGCTGGGTGTCCCTCTGGTCGCGGGCACTGAGTTCGTCCTGTTTGTCTGCAGCCGTGATTCGGCCTTCCACCCACCACCGTTGGTCCGGAGAGTCATAGCGGAGGGCAAGGCTCGCCACCAGGGGCGACAGCCGGCTGACTGGAGCCTCCTCGCTTGGGCCTCCGAGAAAGGAGGGGCTGGCGGTGTCTCCTTCCTGCCAGGTAAGGTGACCTGAGAGGGTCAGGTTATCGAGGAAACGCACAGCGGCCTCAAGTTCGATTCCAACGATTTCAGCTTCCTGAGCATTGGTTGCTTCGACGGTATCTCCGCCCGGAGCGGTGGGAACACTGATAATAAGGTCATCAACCAGAGTATAGAAGCCCGCAGCTCCGAAACTGACGTCACCACTTGTGAAGCGGGACCCTAGTTCGAAGGTCCATGATTTTTCTGGCTCGAGGTCGAGGGTTCCCAGCTGTTCCTGGCCACTCCGGGAAGTGATGTTGCCGCTGAGGTCATGGGCATTAGGGGCCCGGAACCCCTGGCTTGCACCGCCGTAGAGGTTCCAGCTGTCGTCGAGCCGGTAGAGGGCACGTGCATTGAAGACGATATTGCTCCAATCTGCACTCGCCGAGATATCCGTGCTGTTATCGGGGTCCCAGACCTTACCGAGCTCTGCTTCGGCGTGGGTAATCCTTGCTCCGAAGGTAGTCTCCAGTCTTTGGTTCAGCGGTTTACGTAACTGGGCGAAGGCCCCAAGGAGGTGGTAGGTCGAGTCATCAGCAACTGGCCTTCGGCTTCTGGGGTCACGCCCAGTACGGGTGCCGGCGGAGTCGATACTATCGCGGTAGTAGTCGATACCATAGACCAGATCCCCGCCGAGGAGGTCGCTTTCGAGTTGGACATCGAGGCCGATAGTGTCGACGTCGATGACCTGAGTCCGGATATCCGTGGCGCTGCGGTCCTGGAACGCGCTGTCCTGTGAGCGCTGGAAGGACAGAGTCGCGCTGTAATTTTGGACGGGGCTGTCGATCAGGTCACCCGCGACCTTGAGATAGGTCAGGCTGCGCTCCTGATCATAGATGCGGGCCGCGTAGGACCCGGTGTTGGTGCCGTTCCATGGAGTGTCGTTGTAAATGGTGCTGTGCCAGCGCCAGACATCGTCTTGATTGAGGTATTGATGGGCAAAGCTAAGGCGGGTGGAAGGATTGAGGAGAGTCTCTACCTTGAGGTCGAGATTCTGCTCAGGATATCCGGTGTTTTTCATGCGGCCTACCCCGCTGTCCCGGATATCCCCGAAATTCTTTCCCGTCAACCCGAGCGAAGCGCCCCAGTTCTTGCCATCTCCAAACCGGGTCTGAAGGCGTCCAACATGACTGCTGCTGTTTGTATCGAAGCGATATTGCGCACTGCCCTGCTGAAACCAGCCTGGATCTGCAGCAAGATAGCCCGTGTCGGCAGTCAGGATGTTCATCGTTCCTCCGAGGGCGTCACTGCCGTATTGAACGGAACCCTGACTGCGGACGAGCTCGAGACGGTCCATCGAAAATCCATCCACGGTGTTCCAGTATTGGACGGGACCGCTGCGGTAGGTGCTGTTGTTGATCCGGACTCCATCGACGAGGAGAAGGTTCTGTCGCCCTGTGAAGCCCCTTATGAAGGGACTACCGTGACCGTGAGTGGTTTTTTGGACCATGACCCCGGGGGTATTAGCGAGCGCTTCCGGAACTGTACGAAATCCCTGCGCGCGAAATTGTTCCGCTGTTACGACCCCGAGGGAGCTCATGGATTCGAGGGAGTCTTCGCCGATACGGCTTGCGGTGACAACAGTGTCGGGGAGAAGAAGCGTTTCCGCCGAATAGAGCGGAAGCTCAAAGAGGAAAAGGGCGGTCAGCGCCAGGGGGACGATACGGCCGGTGATCATGGTCGGAAGGAGAGTAATATTGCGGCCCGGGTCTTGGGAGTAAGAGTGCATGCGGGAGGGAGGATGATTGCCCGGCATGGTGGGGCAAGCTCATCTCTGCATCGGGACCGGATATATGTCCCGGGGATAGTTTTTGATCAGAGTCTGACCACTAAATGGCCAATCAGGGGTTTTGCAGGCGCCTTCGAAGCGTCGTGCGGTTCGCCTGCAGGGCGGAAGCCATGCGGGCTAGTTTGCCATCATATCGCTCCAGAAGACGTCTAATGAGGGTCGCTTCCAAACTTTCAGCAAGGTCACGATAAATAGGTCCTTCTTCTTCGTTTAGTCGGGCATCAAGCCAACTGTCAAGGGCCTGGACGAGAAGGGCAGGGGCGTTGGCATCGCTGCCGGAGGGCTCTCCCCTGAGGTAATCGGGAAGATCACTGCTCTCAATAGATCCGGCGCCTGAATTGACGGTAAGAGCGAACGCTATTGAGTTGTGTAGTTCCCTGAGATTCCCAGGCCAGTCGTGCGACATGAGCTGGGCGAGAGCGGGTTCTGTGATGGATAGATTGCGGTCGGGTATCAGTTGGCCGATGAAGTAAGAAACAAGAGCAGGTAAATCTTCCATGCGATTGCGCAGAGAGGGCAAACGTAGCTCGAGGACCTGAAGGCGATAGAAAAGATCACTGCGAAATGTGCCGTCCTGTGCAAGGCTTCGAAGATCTTCGCGTGTGGTAGCGATCAGGCGGGGGAAGTCAGGAGGAGATCCGGACTCAATTTGGCGGACGAGTTCCGACTGGGCTTCTGGATTCAGAGAAGCGATCTCTTCGAGGATAAGGACTCCTCCTTGCGCTTTCTTAAGCGCAGAATTCAAGGGCTTGCTAGAGGTGGATGGCCCTATAACCAGTGTCTCCGCTGGGCCACTTCGCATACTGTTGCCCTGAATGAGTCGTGCGGCGTGAGATTTTCCGGTCCCAGTGCCTCCTCGTACGAGCACGGGATCATCGGAAGCACAACAATGTGCGATCTGCTGGAATACCGGTCGCATGCTTGGGGCGGCTCCGACAAACGCTACTGCCTCGGGGGCTGGATCTGTCGTGTCTTGTTTGCTGGTGATTGGCTTTGCTACCCGGCGAAGGACTCCCTGAAACTCCGTGAAATCGAGTGGCTTCGGGAGGAAATCAATGACGCCAAGCTTCCGCGCGGTAATGGTGTTCTCGATTTCGCCATGAGCAGTGATGACTATGGTCGGGGGCCTTTGCGTTGCGGGCAGAGACTCGAGAAATTCAAGGCCATTCTGATCTGGCAGGCCAATATCAAGGATCATTGCATGGTAGTTCCTTTTTGATTGGAGCGCTTTCCTGGCCTGGGCTGCGGTGGGAGCGGGCTCTCCCTGAAATCCGGCCTGTTTTACGGCGGCGGCCAGAGCGAGGGAAAGGGCATGCTCATCTTCGACGATAAGGATATACGGTAAGTCCATGATTGCCTTTAATTTGATGGAGAGAGGGGAAGAGTGATGCTCACCAGAGCGCCTTCTCCGGTATGATTAGAGGCCTCGATCGATCCGTCATGAGCTTGAATGACTTCCCGGGCGAGGGTGAGACCGATTCCCATGCCTCCTTCCCTCTCTGAGAAGAAGGGCTCTCCAAAGCGGGCGAGGGCCTCGCGGCTGAATCCTGGTCCGGAATCACGAATGGTCAGATGCGCTTTGCCTGTAGCCATTCTCACTTTAGCAATGATCGGGCCCCCTTCGGGCATTGCCTGGCTGGAATTTACAATCAGGTTCCGAAGCACTTGTTCAATCCGGAGTTTATCACAATCGATAATCGCCGGTCTGGGTGCGTTGATCTCGAGCGGAGTGCCCGCATGGGTGAGGGCAGGCTTCTGTCGACGGCCCACATCTCCCAGCATTTCGACAAGGTCATGCGGCCTGCGTTCCGGGGGCTGGGCCCGGGCGACGAAGAGCCACTGATTAACGAGGTCAGTAATGCGCTCTACCTCTTCCCGGATCAGATTGACCGATTCAGCTCCTTCCGTCTCAATCCTGGGTTCGATAAGATCGGCATGCATGCGAATTGCCGCCGCCGGATTTCGGATTTCATGCGCAAGACTCGTTGCGATTCTTCCGAGAGTGGCAAGTCGTTCGGACTGATGCCTCAGTTTCTGTTCACGGAGCAGTGATTGATGGGTATCCTTGAGGGACCGAGCGAGTTGTCCGAGTTCATCGCTCCGGGCAGTGAGAGACGCCGGGATTGGATTGTCTGGTTCCTCGTTGGTTTTTAGATTAGGGAGCCATCTGGTTAGCAGGGTGAGTGGACGAACGATCCGGTCGGCGAGAATAAAGACGAGGCCTCCAAAAGCCGCGGTAAGAAAGAGGGTGGGGATTAGAATCCAGATACCGACGCCGGTCAGGCCTCCCTCTCTATCCCTGACGAGAATAAGGTGATCTCGTGAGCTTTCCAGGGGAGTGACAGCTACGTCGTAGTTTCCTATCTGGGTAGCAGTGGTCGAATTTTCAGAGAAGGTCTTCAGCTGTTTTTCAATTTCGGAGGGCCATTGCTCCCTCGAGGAATGTACGATTCGCCCGTCCTCGCGCAGAAAAGCAACTCGGACTTCCAGAATCGTAGAGAGCCGGTTCGCCATTTCGTTAGAGCGAGGGAGGGGTAACTGTCCCATGAAACCGGCATTATTAATGGCTGTTTGCTCGAAGCGCCTTAGGGAGTCGCGCCGTTGAAGCGATGAAATCCAGATTACGAGGCCCAGCGAGGCGAGGAGGACGAAAGCGGAGAGGGGGATAACGAGCCTTTTATAGAGGCTGCCCCGGCGGACTGGATCATAGTTAGCCACTTCGATCGATAATGAGCATCATATGTTCATTTCCGAGCCCTAAAGTGTGGAATATTCCCTGTATCTTGGTGTGCTCCAAGTCAGCTCCGATCGCAATTAAGGTTTCCGGCCTTACACTGCCGAATACTTTTCCAGGAGATTTTAATGTTCTCTGGGAGAGAGCGGGAAAGCCTCTTCAATTCCGGTAGATTTCAGGACCAGTGTAAAATCACCTTGCCGCTTTTTCCCGAGAGCATCGTTTCGAAGGCCTTCTCGAAGTCAGAAGCGTCAAATTCGTGGGTAATTACAGAGGAAGGATCAAGGCCAGCACGGACCATGGAGCTCATTTTGTACCAGGTCTCAAACATTTCCCGACCGTAGATACCTTTGAGGACAAGTCCCTTGAAGATGACTTTTTCAAAATCAATCTCAAGTTTGTCAGGGAAAATTCCAAGGAGTGATACACGAGCTCCGTGAGAGGTATGGTCGAGAATATCGGAGAGCCCGGCGGGGTGTCCTGACATTTCAAGAGCGATATCAAACCCTTCTTTCATGCCGAGTTCACTCTTAACGTCCGTGAGAGACTCGATAGTGATATCAACAGTACGCGTGGCTCCCAACCGTCTCGCAAGATCAAGGCGGAAAGGATTCGGGTCTGTAATCACCACATGGCGAGCTCCCGCAAAGCGGCAGACCGCTGCGGCCATACACCCAATGGGACCAGCGCCAGTGATGAGGACATCCTCTGCAACAAGATCCCATGAAAGGGCGGTGTGAATCGCATTGCCGAGGGGGTCAAAGATAGCGGCCAGATTTTTGGGGATTTTGGGGTCGAGCTTGTAGACGTTGCGGTAGGGTAGAACCAGAAATTCGGCGAAGGCTCCGGGACGATTAATTCCGACACCGACGGTGTTGGGGCAGAGGTGACGGCGCCCGGCGAGGCAGTTGCGGCACCGTCCGCATACCAGGTGACCTTCCCCGGAGACATAGTCGCCCGGGATCAGATCGGTCACTCCGGAACCCGTTTTCTCCACGTAGCCACAGTATTCGTGACCCACTGTCATCGGGGTTGGGATGGTCTTCTGTGCCCAGGGATCCCATTTCCAGATATGGAGGTCTGTGCCGCAGATGGCGGTCCGGGATATCCTGATGAGAACATCCATGGGGCCAACATCCGGAATCGGAAGGTCCACAAGCTCGAGACCTGTTCCCGGCTTGCTTTTTATCAAGGCACGCATGGCTTTCTTCCCTTGAGCTAAGTCCTATGGAAAGTGATTGCAATCGACTTCGATGAAGATTTCGATTTTCAGGGGGCCGGATCCAGATGAATCTTGAAACGAAATGACACTGGAGGATCTGGGTTGGAACGAGGCCTTTGCTGAAGGGTTTGCGCCTTTCGCAGAGCGCGGACTGATACCGGCTCGGCTTGTGCGGGAAACCAAGATCAATTTTGCCGCGCTGCTGGAAGGAGGAGAGGAGATTGATTGTGTGCTGGGCGGAAAAGTCTGGCACGAGGCAGAAAACGATGCGGACTTGCCCTCCGTGGGGGACTGGGTGGCGCTCGATAGGGGAGGGGATTGCGATGAAGTGATCATACGGGAGCGTCTTCCGAGGTTCTCCCGTTTCTCCCGGAAGATGCCGGGGAAGAGTGCGCAGGAGCAAGTGCTGGCAGCTAACGTGGATATTGTTGTTGTTGTGACGGATCCCGGTGGTGACTTCAACCTGCGGCGGATGGAGCGCTACCTTACTCTGATAGAGCGATGTGGAGCCCAGCCGGTTGTTCTCCTGAATAAGGCAGATTTGTTTCCGGAAAAGGACTGCATGGATGCAGCCGGTGAACTGAGGAATCTGAGCCGGGTCGCGGAGATTCACGTGACAAGTGCGAGGGAGTGTCGGGGGCTGGAAGTTCTGCGTGGATATTTAAAACCCGGAGTAACTATCACGCTTGTTGGTTCCAGCGGAGTTGGAAAGTCCACCCTGGTAAATCAGCTGCTGGGGGGAGAATGGCAGGAGACCAGCGAGGTAAATAAGGTTACGGGGAGAGGGCGTCATACAACCAGTCACCGTGAGCTGGTTGTTCTTCCGGATGGGGGATTGTTGATCGATAACCCGGGAGTCAGGGAAATCCAGATGTGGACTGATGAGTTCACCCTGAGGGAAAGTTTCGCGGATGTGGAGGATCTTGCGGCGCAGTGCCGCTTCACGGACTGCAAGCACGAGGGAGATACGGGGTGCGTTATTCAACTGGCAGTTGAAGAGGGGAATCTCGACCCGGACCGCTATCAGAGTTATCTGAGGTTGGAGGAGGAAATCGAAGAGCTCAACAGAAGGCGCCAGAAACGACGAATGGCTACAGAGCGCTGGGCAAAGCGCAATCGCCGGGTGAAAGCGAGGAATCTTGCCGATCGGATTGAGCTCGAAAAGGAAGAGAGGGGCGAAGCTTGACCCTAGGAGCCGCGCAGTAGCAGGCCGTTCTCCGGGGCGTTCGTGTTGTTGGGAGAAACCGTTGGAACCGGGAGCCTGAGCTCAGGGGATTTGAAAAATCCCTCCCGTGCTTGGATCCCGAGCAAAATCGCCTTGTTGGAAGGGTTTCCCTGTTTTGGGGTTCCGACTGATATCGATCAGGTTATGAGGCGGGAACGGACTGATAATGTGATTTGGATTATCTGCCTTAAAGCCTCTCTTATAGCTTTCAGGCTTTGCGCTGGGAGCGGTTGGGGAGGGTTCCCCGGATCCAGATTCCGAGGCTGTCTGATTACTACAGGAGCTTAGTAGCAGCAATGATGCTGAGGCAACGACAGAGACAATACTATGCCTTAGAGAAATTCGCGGATGAGTCATTACGGAGGTGGTATTTGATTCCTTCAAGTGCCCGAGAGTAGGAAAATATGGACACCGTAGCGACCCTTATTTGTCTATCAGCGGATACACTGGCGAACCATAATCCCGAACTTTCGCATGGTGGAAATACGGTACCTCTTATCGAAAACCCGAAACTTATCGCGCCTCATCTGGCGCAGGAGACTGTAGTAAATTTTCCTCATCACCTCGGCGGCTCGCAGCGCCTTACGATCGCTTGGAGGCAGGAAGCTGGCGGTTTCCTCGAAAATGCGTTCAGCCCGCTCAGCTTCAAAGTTCATCAGGGAGAGGAACCGTTCATCGTAGACGCGCTCCGCAAGGTCATTCTCGGTGTATTGGAATTGGTGGAGGTCAGCGAGGGGCAGATAGATCCGGAGGCCATTTTCGAGGTCTTCTCCCACATCCCTGATAATATTGGTGAGTTGAAGGCAGTGCCCCAGGCTGATCGAGTAGTCACGAGCCTCCTCGCTGGCGCCGAAGAGGGGTAACAGTATCAGGCCGACAGTTGATGCTACCCGGTAGGAATACTGTTGAAGATCCTCCCACGTTTCAAACCGTTGAGGGCTGAGGTCGGATTCACAGCCACGTATAATCTCCTGGAGAAGTGAGGGCTCAATAGAGTGGCGCTTGCGCATGTCCACCACTTGCGCCTCGAGGCTGTTCTCCGGATGATCCTCCCGCTCAATCGCCTGCATCCAGTTTTGGAGAGCTATGCGCTTTTCTTCCGGCGGGCGGGAAGTGTCGTCGGCAATATCGTCGACGACCCGGCAGAACGCGTAGAAGACGTTAAGGTCTGGGCGACGCTCCTGCGGGACGCACATGAACGCGAAAGCCAGGTTGGACTTGGCGCGGCGGGTGATTTCAGCAGGTTTCGTCATTCTGTGCTCAAGTTCTTATCTGATCAGTCCCCAGTGTCCCGTGGTAAACGGCCACAGGGAGAGAAAAGCGGGCCCGACGAGGTTATATTCTCTTACCGGGCCCCAGTAGCGGGAGTCGAGAGAGTCGTCCGTATTGTCCCCAAGGGCGAAATAGCCGCGGCTGAGAGAGAGTTGAGCTCCGGTGTTTCCCTCTGCAAGCAAGGTGTCACGGGTCTTAAGGTGAACGCTGTCGCCCCGTTTACGAATGAACTGTGGCAGGGGGTCACGGTAATTTCTTGTAGGTTGATAGCCGACCCCGGCTGGACCGGAATAGATCCCCTCTCGATTTCCGATCATGCGAAGATATTTCTCGGTAGCGGGTTGGTCGTTGATTATCAGAAGGGGCTCATCAATCTCCACCTTGTCACCCGGTATTGCGGCAAGGCGCTTGATATAATGAGAGCCCGCGCCCTGCTCTCTCTGGCTGCGTTGATGAATTCCTTCGATGCCACGGGTGTCAAAGACAAAGACCTCACCCCGGCGTGGCCGGCGAAAATTGTAGGAGAATTTGTCTACAAGGACGAGATCTCCAGTAGTAGAAAACCCGGAAACGGTTGTATGTGGGGGGACATAAGAAAGGCCCATTTCGTAGTCGGTGTTAATCTGAAGCCCCATCTTCTGGAGAGCGCTCCGGGGAGCCGGTAGTCTCAGGACTTCAGGTTCGTGGTGAGCGTCGCCTCGAAAATGGAGTTCTGTGACGGTGAAGAACTGGAGGCGTTGACCTTCGCTGATACGCTCCAGATAGCGTCTGTCAGATGAGCCATTGACCACCTTATGAATGTAGCGTCTTCCATTCATGACGGCTTGCCAGGTCCTGATGGGAACTGAGGGAAACTCATCTTTGGTAAGCTCATGTCCAACGATGCCATTTAAAGTGGGCTGCATGGACCCGGTTGGGATTCGAAAGGGCTGAAGGAAATA
>DFWB01000290.1:0-705 GCA_002380675.1 Akkermansiaceae bacterium UBA4145 | reverse complement strand
ATTCCGGGTCGCCGATAACCAGAAAGAGCATTTTCGCATGCTTCCGTGAGAAGTTGACTGGTCTCTGCGGTCCGTTCCTTGTCACCAGCCTTAATTGCAAGGTTAAGGCTCAAACGAGCGTCTTCGATGCGAGAGACCTGTTCTTCCCCCAGCAGATCCCGCTTGTAGTTAAGAAACTTGCGCGCGCCCTTGGAAAGGAGTCGGGCTTCTTTCTTCCAGCGGGGAGACAACATGGCATTCCGGGTTTCGCGGACAGGCAGAAAAGCTGCTCCACCTGTGGAGAGAAGTCCAGCGCCTGCAGGGCTATTTTATAAGGCCCCAGTGTCCCGAGCTCAGGGGCCAGAGCGAAAGGAGTGCTGGCCCTACGAGGTTGTAATCACGGACGTGTCCCCAGTAGCGGGAGTCCAGTGAGTTGCTGGTGTTGTCGCCCATTGCGGCATATTCGCGATAAAGAGCGGCCTCGATTGGCCCCTTGCCGGCGTCGATCTGGTTTTGCCGGCTCTTCAGTTTGAGGACGTCGTCAGGGTCGTCGAGGTAACGCCGCCATCGAGTCCGCCCTTCGCTGGCGGCAAGCTGATAGCCCGGCCACCCTTCGTGGCGCCCCTCTCCCCTCATAACCTCACGAATTTTCTTCTCTTCGGCGGGCTTGTCATTGACGTAAAGATCACTGCCCACCACCTGAAGGTTGTCTCCCGGGACGCCGAC
>DFWB01000153.1 GCA_002380675.1 Akkermansiaceae bacterium UBA4145 | reverse complement strand
GGATTGATTATGCTCCAGATCTATTTGTGGCAGAGGCTGAAAAATTTATCAGGGAGAATAAGGAGGGGCCTTTTTTCCTCATTCATTCGCTGAATGTGCCCCATGCAAATAACGAAGCCGGTTCCCAGGGAATGGAAGTCCCGGAGCTTGGAGAATTTGAGAAGAGGGACTGGCCCATGGCTGAGAAGGGGTTCGCGGCAATGCTCCGTAATATTGATCGGGACGTGGGGCGCGTTCTTGATGTTTTAAAAGAGACCGATCTGGCAAAGAATACACTTGTGATCTTTACCTCGGACAATGGTCCGCATCAGGAGGGTGGACACCGAGCAGACTTTTTTAATTCGAATGGCGCGCTGCGTGGTACAAAGAGAGACCTTACCGAGGGAGGAATCCGGGTGCCGACGATCGCATGGTGGCCGGAGACCGTTCGTGCTGGAAGCCGGGACGAGAGCCATTGGTATTTTGGTGACCTGATGGCCACCGTTGCCGATCTTGCCGGGATCGAGCCTCCTGAGAACATCGACAGTGATAGTTTTGCAGGGCAACTGCGTGGGAAGGCTCGGGGCAAACGCTGGGGTCGCGACTCAGTCATGTACTGGGAATTCCATGAGCGTGGATCTTCCCAAGCAGTACGTCTGGGGAAGTGGAAGGCCATCCGTAAGCCAATGCACACTGGCAGGGTCGAGCTCTATAATATTGCGGTAGATCCTGGGGAAGCGGAGGACCTCAGTAAACTTCGCCCGGAGCTCACCGAGGCCGCGATCGCACTTATGAACAAAGCTCATGAGCCAGATCCGAATTGGCCTGTGAAATAGCGGGCTTTGGAGGGAGAACTGAATGCTCAAGAAGGAGTTCCCCTTCATAGACGGTCCGGCTGAGGTAAACAGGTTCTTGTTCTAGGGCAGAAAAGGGGCAGATTGCCGGTGTGCGCCCACACTTCTTCCTCCTGCCTGGTATCCTTGGGCTCATGGCTTTCGGGATGGCAGAGGAATTGTCCCGCGAAGATCAGCGCTTTCTAAAGGAGCGGGCTCCGCGGTTGCTTCAGGTCATCGAGGAGGCAAAAGAGAGGAGCTTTGATGAAGTGCTGGAAGAGGCCATGGAAAGAGTAGGGGAGCTGCAGGACGAATGGAGAGAGGCCCGGGAGGACGGGGAGAAGTGGGCGGGCCTCATGGTCGGGGAAATGGCAAACGAGGCGGCCCTCGATTATCTGGTGTGGAAGTTCGAAGAAGGTGAGATAGAGGAGGGTAAGGCAGAAGAGACCCTCCGAGATTTGATGGAGGAGCGTTGGAGGATCGAGAACGAGATAACCCAAAAGGAAATGGAGTGGGCCAGGGAAGAGGGAGAGGAGCAAGAGGCGGCAGAGCTCGCTGAGGAATTGACGTGGCGGAAAGAGAATCCCCGCCAAGCAGTCAATGAAATGATCGCAGATTTTTTGGGAGAACTTGAGGGTTTCGGTGAGGAGGGGAAGGAGGGTGAAGCGGAAGGAGAGGAAGTCGCGGGAGAGATATATACTCCGCCGCCGTTGGACCGCGAAGAGAGCGAGAGCGTACTTGAGGGGGTCACTTTTCAGTATGAGAAGCACATCGTGGTCGCTCTTGAGACCTACTGCTTCGATTGTCATGACTCTTCCAGCGCGAAAGGAGACCTCGACCTCGAGAAGGCCCTTCTCGAAAAGCCTCTCGTACGGAATCGGCTTCTATGGGAAAATGTAGCGGAGCGGATTCGAAGTGGGGATATGCCACCAAAGAAAAAGCCGCAACCAGCTGCTGAGGACAGACTGCGACTTCGTGCGTGGTTACGGCAGGAAATTGAGCACTTCCCCTACGAGGAAGTACGTGACCCGGGCTACGCCCCTGCGAGGCGCCTTACCCGGGAGGAATATAATCGAACTATCCGGGACCTCGTCGGTCTTGATCTTCGCCCGGCCGACCAGTTTCCAGTAGATTTCAGTGGGACAAGTGGTTTTTCGAACAGCTCTAACACCTTGTTTCTGGCGACTGCCCACCTCGACCGATACCTGACCGCGGCCGAGGAGGTGATCGATGCGGTGCGTAATGTGCCACCGGCCTGGGCGGCACTGAAGGGAGACGGTGGAAGTGACGAGAGTCTCCGGCGCTTCGCCCGGCTGGCCTTTCGGAAAACACCCGGGAGCCGCGAGCTTGAAGCATTAAGAAACCATCTAAAGCTTGCTCGTGATGCAGGGAAGTCAGAGGAGGATGCGCTGGCGACGGCCTTCAAGTTGGTTTTGATCTCACCTCATTTTCTGCTCAGGGTCGAGAAGGCGGGGCTGCCGGGAGTAGAGGAAAGAGTAGCCGCCACTGATCTCGCTTCACGTCTTTCTTACTTTCTCTGGGCGTCTTCTCCTGACGAAAAACTTCTCGGGGCAGCAGAGGGCGGGCTTCTTGAGAAGAAAACAGGACGCGAAAACGAGATAGGCCGAATGCTTTCAGATCCTCGTAGTCTGGCACTTGGGGAAGTTTTTGCCGGTGAGTGGCTAGGAACGCACAATGTTGGACCCCGTATTCGGAAAGATCCGATTGATAATCCGTGGTGTACGGAATCGTTGATGAAGGCGATGCGGGATGAGACTGCGCTTTTTATTCACTCCCTGATCCGGGAAAACGCTCCTGTAGAGCGCATGATCAATGGGCGCTATACCTTTCTTAACGAGGAGCTGGCCCGATTTTACCGTATTGCCGGGGTGAAGGGAGAGGCGATGAGGAAAGTAGCTCTGCAGACTCCTCGTCGGGGAGGCCTTCTCGGGCATGCAAGCATCCTCGCGGCGACGTCGTTTCCAGATCGTACGAGTCCGGTAGTGAGAGGCACTTGGATTCTCTCTACTCTGCTGGGAACGCCGCCTCCACCTCCACCTCCGAATGTTCCAGAGATTGAGGGCGGCGGGCGAGGACGGGACGGTGTTCGTAATCTCCGGGAGCAGCTTGAGGTTCACAGGCGTTCGGAGCGCTGTGCAGGGTGTCACTCAAGAATCGATCCCCTGGGTTTCGCGCTCGAGAATTACGCGGAGTTTGGACAGTGGCGGTCAAATGTGGACAATCGGGGGACCCTACCCAATGGAGCTCGGTTCCGCGGCCCGGAGGGTCTTAAAATCGCACTTCGAGAGTGGCGCTTAGATGACCTTGGTAGGCAGGTGATCCGTAAGATGCTGGCCTATGCCCTTGGTCGACAGCTGGAGTATTACGATGAGGGAACGGTTCGAAGGATCGCGGCTACCCTGAAACCGTCTGGTTATCCCATGGGAGACATGATAAGGGAAGTCGCGGAAAGCCGCCCGTTTCTCATGCGGCGGTTGCCTGCGAACAAAAAACGGGTTGTGCCCTCCGCCTCAGAATGAAGAATTCTTCCAATCGACGCGCCTTCCTGAGGGGAGTTGGAGCCTGCCTGTTCCTTCCCACTCTGGAAAGCATGGGAGCGCCAGCCCCAGGGTTGAAAGGTGGAAAGGCGGGCTCGGCGACAAGGTTGGCTTATCTGTATTTTCCTAATGGTGCCGCAGCGGGGTCATGGGCTCCGAGCAAAGTGGGCCCGGATGGGAACCTAGAGAAGTTGAATGACTGGATGTCTCCTCTGGAACCTCATAAGCGGGATCTGGTGGTGACCCGTAACCTGTGGACGCCACGGGGAAACGGCCACGGAGCAGGGACTGCAACCTGGCTGACCGGGGGAGCTTTTGATGGGCGTCGGAACGACGTTGGGAGTGCTTCGGTCGATCAAATGGTAGCTCAGCACCTTTCCGCATCCCCGCTTCCTTCGTTAGAGGTTAGCACGAGTGGAGAGGGGAGTTTCTCTGGAAGCCTCTCGAGGAATTGCCTTTCGTGGACCTCCCGGGATACGCCGGCAGTTCGTGAGACCGTGCCCCGGGCTATCTTCGACAAGCTCTTTCGACGGTCAAAGGAAGGGTTCGTCAACAAAAGTGTCCTCGACCTTGTTCTTTCCCAGTCAAAAGATCTCAAACGCAGAGCAAGCAGGGCTGACCAGCGCAAGATTGATGAGTACTTCGATGCAGTCCGGTCGGTTGAAAAGCGCCTTGCGTTTGCCGAGGAGCAGAGCCTGCGCATGGGTGAGGACCGGGCCTTAACGGATACGCTGCGGCGTCCAAAGCCTGGGATCCCGTCAAGTCATGAGGAATACGTTCGTCAGCTGCTGGACCTGATGGCCCTTGCATTCTGGTCCGGTGCAACACGGGTCTCAACCTTCATGCTCGATCATGGACAGAGTAATCGCTACTTCAACTTTCTTCCTGGTGTGAAGGGAACGTGGCATGCCCTTTCCCACTGGAAAAATGCCAGTGGACGCACCGAAGATGACGATGGGCTCACGAAGTGGGACAGTGTTCGGAGTAAGAAAGATCAATACAACGAGGTTACCAGGTGGCACCACTCTCAGCTGGCGTGGTTCCTTGACCGGCTCAAGGGGCTCGAAGATGGTGACGGGGCCACGGTTTTAGAGCGTTCGATGATCGTTTATGGCTCAAGCCTTGCGGATGGGAATGAACACGCGGAGAAAGATCTGCCGATCCTAGTGGCTGGAGGTGGAGATGGGACGATCAGGACGGGGCGGTATGCCGATCATGCGAGGAGCACTTCCATGTCTCGTTTACACCTCGCGATGATGCAGCGAATGGGAGTGCCCTCCGGCCGGTTTGCGGAAACCGAGGAGCCCTTGGTCCTTTAAGAGATTCTTCTGCTTCTCCAATGTCGTCCCGCGACCTTTTCAGCATAGTCACAGGATTCTCGCTTTGCCTGGTATTCGTCGGGTGCAGGGAGAAGAACAGGGATGAAGGTGAGATTCGTGAAGAAGGATCTGGAGCTGTTCCTGCGGTTCTTCCTGTTGATGAGCTGGTCAGGTTAGAGGTCAGGGCAGTCTCACCCGGCCGGAAGGATTCTTCCATCCACCAGATCTTGGAGGTAACCCCCGTCAAAGGGCTGAGGCGAGAAGAAGTCGGAGAATCTGACGGAGGGTGGCAATCCGAGACCCTTAGTAAAATGGTGTCAAAAAGGCTGAAGTCTCTTCTGCGGGCAGGGGACCGTCTGGTGCTTGCGGATAAATTTGTATCAACGGAGTTACGGCCGTCTCTGCTGATTGAAAAAAAATATCATGGAGGGCTTCGGACCCTGCGGCCACGAGGCCCGCTGGGCGAAGTGACGCGTCACGAGGGATGGGCAGGTTTTGCCGCAGCGCGAGACATTTTGCTTGGTGAAGATCCGGCACGACTACTGGAGAGTCTCTCGGTCAAGGTTATCGATTTGAAAGAGCTTGAGTCCGAGTTTTCTGCTGAAGTGCTGGTGGAGTTGGGAGTTGCAGGGCTCGACAACGATTCCCTCCGGCAGATCAATGCAACTTGGTTTACTCGTTGGACGAAGGAAAGTCCGCCTCGGCTTTCCTGCCTGCAGGTGGAACATTACGAAGAGTGCTGGTTAGGGCCGGGTCAGAGATTTGTTGATATCAGTGCCGCGGTGCTGGGCGGAACGGAGCATTATCCGGATCAGGTTCTCCGGGGAACGGGAGATTGGGCGACAAGGCTGACACGTCTGGGAGATTTCTCTCTCACGGGACACCATGGATTGGCGGTGGGCGACGTCAATGGAGATGGTCTCGAGGATCTTTACGTTTGTGATGGAGGGAGTCTACCGAACCGTCTCTACCTCCAGCAGAAGGATGGCACAGTGGTTGATGGATCAGCCGAGGCAGGTGTGGACTGGCTGGAAGATTCCCGAAGCGCGCTGCTTGTGGATCTCGATAATGACGGCGATGAGGACCTGATAGTTGCAACCATTGCGATGGTGGTGTTCCTTGAGAATGACGGAAGGGGTCACTTCAGTCTGCGCGGAGGCCACCCGGGAGCGCGCTACCCTTTTTCTCTCAGTGCGGCTGATTATGATAATGATGGGCTTCTGGACATCCATGTGTGTGTTTACAGCGCAGGAGATGATGCGGAACGAAGGGGGTTCGAGGTAAATGCCCCCCGCCCGTTCCACGATGCCAGAAACGGGGGGCGTAATGTTCTGTTGAAAAATCTCGGAGACTTTGGATTCGCAGATGCTACTGCAGCGGCGGGATTGGATGCTGCTAATTCTCGGTGGAGCTTTGCCGCAGCGTGGGAGGACTATGATCGTGACGGGGACCCTGATCTTTACGTGGCCAATGACTTCGGGAGGAACTGCCTTTATCAGAATGAGGGGGGACGATTTCGTCAGATTGCTGATAAACTGAAGATTGAGGACATGGCCTCCGGGATGTCCGTGGCCTGGGGTGACTACAACCGAGACGGATGTTCTGACCTCTATGTGGGAAACATGTTCTCTGCTGCGGGGAACCGGATTAGCCGGCAGAAGCTCTTTACCTTGGGCTCCGACCCGGATCTGGTGGGAAAGTTACGGAGGATGGCCCGGGGAAACTCGCTTTTTGCGGGAGGACAGGGAGAGAGAGGATATGGGTTTCGTGATGTGAGTGAAGAAAGTCGGAGTTACCTTGGACAATGGGCCTGGAGCTCGGGGTTCGGGGACCTCAACAACGATGGGTGGGAGGATCTCGTGATTTCCAATGGGTTCCTGACCGGTCGGGAGCCTGATGACTTGTGAAGTTTCTTCTGGCGGCAGGTCGTGTCGCCGAAACAGCAGGCTGATCCTGATCTTTATGGG
>DFWB01000230.1 GCA_002380675.1 Akkermansiaceae bacterium UBA4145 | reverse complement strand
TGAGGGACAGACTGTCGTCCCCAAAGCCCAGCCCTTCCTCGGTGCGTTCTATTTCGTCTCCTTTGTTCTCGTGGGGACCATGATCATGCTCAACCTCGTCATTGGGGTGATCATCAACGGAATGGACGAAGCCCAGAAAGAGGTTGCCGATCGCCGGCTGCACGAACTGTTGAGCCAGGGCGGGGAAGGAGACGACCAGATCCAGCGCGAGGCACGCATCGCCAGCCTGCGCACGAAGGTCGCCGAACTCTCGGAGGAACTGGAAAAGCTGAGCTGACCCCCGCAGACCAACCTTCCAAGAAGTTTCCTCACTGCCCGGGCACCACTGCCCGGGCTGCGCGATCCCCCACCTCGAAGAATCCCAGCGGCCGGTTCTTGCCCTCTGTCGCATCCGCAACCATCCAGATCGCACCCGGACGGGTTTGCTGACGCTGCTGCCCTCCCGGGGCAATCGAACCATAAAACTTACTGCTCCCGTCTCTGCTCATCCAGAAGAGCTTCACCTCCCGGTCACCCGAATTCACGAAGACGATATTGAAGGGATTTCCATCCGGTTTTGAAGGAGGCGCCTCTTCTCCCTCCTTCAATACTCTCCACCCAAGGGCCGGCAGGTTCCTCACCGCGGGTTGCTTCAATGGGGCAAACTCACTCGGTCCGAGCGCGCGCAACCGATTCAAGGTGGGCCCATAAACCTCCTCCCGGGCAAGGTTATTCCACTCGTGGGGGTCGGCTCGGATATTGTAGAGCTCTTCCCCACCACCTGCATAACGAATATAGCGCCAGTGCTCCGTACTCAGGCCATAGCTGCCGGGCGCATCGAGGAAGGTGAGGGCCGGACGCGGCCACTCCCGGGCGGGATTCTGCAGAAGCGGGCGAAGGCTCTGGCCATCATGAACCTTCACAGGGGGCAGACCAGAAAGTTCAAGCAAGGTAGGCGCGAGACTCACCAGACTTACCGGCCTCGTGCAGATCCCCGGGACCGTGCCCCCGGGAAGACCGGGGCTCCCCTTGGGCACCCGCATGATGAGGGGCACCCGGGTGCAGGCCCGCCAAGCCGTGAATTTCTGCCAGTGCTGCTTTTCCCCAAGGTGCCATCCGTGATCGGACCACAGCACCACAATGGTGTTGTCCGCATTGGGCCCCTTCTCGAGGGCCTCCATCACTCGCCCGAGCATGGTGTCCGCAAAATAAATGGAAGCGAGGTATCCCTGGATGGCCTGCTTCCACTGACCCTGTGACTGAATATGGGCAAAGTAACGGTTGGGGCCCATCCTCTGTCCCTCCTCCGGGAGATCTTCAAGATCGTCCTTGCGGTAGCCCGGGGGGAGTTGGATGTCCTCGAGAGGGAAGGCCTCAAAATATTGTTTTGGAACAAACCAGGGCTCATGGGGGCGATAGATTCCACAGGCGAGGAAGAAGGGCTTGTTGTGCTCCTTCCCCAGTTGACGTCCCACCCAGTCGGCGACGAGATAGTCTCCCCCAAATTCCTCATCAGTGGCTTCGAGTGGGCCCCAGTCCGTCTCGATATACTGCCACGGCCCACCCCGCGGCAGACTCAAGGGCCGCTTGTCCGGATAGAGCGTCCGGGGAAAGGGGCTCTCTGTCTCGGCCGACGGGAAGTAGTCGTCCCACGAGCGGGCATCAATGACGTAGTGCAGCATCTTGCCGGATCCCGCCGACCAGTATCCTCCCCGGGAAAAGGTCCGCGGAAGAAGCTCGGCCTCAGGAAGCACCTCCCGCATTTTCTGTCCATTCCGATAAAGCCCGGAACGGTGAGGAGAGATCCCGGTAAAGATCGCCGTACGAGACGGGTTGCAGGCCGGGGCAGGACAATGCGCATTCGTAAAAAGAAGACCGGAAGCAGCGAGGCGGTCGAGGTTTGGGGTCCGCGCCTGAGGATGCCCCCCGAGGCAACCCACCCAGTCATTGAGGTCGTCAATGGCAATAAAGAGAACATTAGGGCGTTCCGCGCCTGAGAGACTGGACCAGCCAAAAATGGCGATAGAGAGGAGAGCAAGGCTGGACGTGACCCGTGAAAAATGCATCTGGAGTGGTGTATCAAGGGCCCTTCCAGACGTCCAGCAGTCCCCCATTTGTCAGTGCACGCTTGGCCCGGAACCGGTGATATGGTGTGATCCCGGGAAATGAGACTCGTGGCCCTTCTTCCCCTGCTCGCTCTATCCATTGTGGTGAGTAGAGCTCAGGATGGCGTTAAATCGCAAACCAAGCTCGGCACCGACTACCTTCTTGGCCGAGGAGTAGAACAAGACCGCGATCAGGGGTTCAAGCTCATCCGGGGAGCGGCGGAGAAAGGCGAGGTCGAGGCCCAGCGCATTCTGGGCAACCTTTACTCCTACGGCGTAGGCGCTCCCATCAATCTCAAGGAATCCGCCAAATGGCGCCGCAAGGCTGCCGGTCAGGGAGATGGCAAGGCCGCCCGGGCTCTCGGACAGATGTATCTGGCCGGAGAGGGAGTCTCCTCTGACAAGTCGCTCGCCTTCCTCTGGATGCGCCGGGCCGCGGAACAGGGAGACTTGGAGGGTCAGGCAGCCCTCGGTGACATGTATAAAAAAGGTTCCGGTGTCACCAGGAACCCAGAGCAGGCCGCCCAGTGGCACAAGCAAGCCGCGGACCAGGGACACCCGGGAGCTCAGTTCGCCTACGGCCAGGCCTGCGCCACCGGCTCAGGGGTCGACCGCAATGTAATGCAGGGCCTTAAGTGGCTCATCCTCGCAATCGACGCAGGATTTGGCGCAGCTGCGGACGAGGCCCTGTCCGTCCTCAAGGCCAAGGCCACCCCGGGGGAAATTGCCGAGGGCACCAAACTCGCTGAAGCTTGGAAGCCAGGGATAGAGAAGTAACAACCCGACCTCGACCTACCCTTCCTGTTCCACCCTGCGGTAGAGAAAGGCATCGGAGGTCAGAAGTGAGAGCAGAAGAGCCTTCATACTTCCTCCGCTCGAGCGATAGGCCTTGTGAGCTGCCTGCAAAACCGGGGCATCATTGAGAGTCTCATTGCGGCCCATCCAGAACCGAAAGGCGTGGCGGACAAAGACTTGCTCTACCCGCTCGCTTTCCGCGAGCCGGTCGATCAGCTCAAGAGCGTCTGACACCTTGCCATCCAGAGCCGGATCACCGGAATCGATGATTTCTCCCGAAGCATCGACCGGTTTATCAAGCTCCCACTCACGATACAGACCAGCGTGATTATACATCTCAAAGGGCAGGCCCAGCGGATCCATCTTACGGTGACAGGTCCAGCAATAGTCCTGCCTCGTGACCCGCATCCGTTCCCGGAGGGTGGTGCGAGGTTCGTCGGGTAACTGCGCATCTACCGTGATCGGCACATCAGGAATGCCCCCACCCAGCAGGCGCTCGCGAATCCAGCGCCCCCGCAGGATAGCGTGGTTGTCCATCGCGTCGGAATGAGAGACCAGCCAACTGGGATGCGTTAGGAGTCCCCGGCGCTGATCTTTCGGGACCGTGGCCAAGATCCGTTCCGGCTTCATCGAACCACTGCCAAAACTACGTCGGCTCACCCGGGCGAGGATCTTAGGACCTGACAGCTTCGCAGGATCAACCTTGTTATTCGTTGGTTGCCTCTTGGAGTCCGCCCGCTTTTTCGCGGCTGTCAGATCCTTTCGTTTTTTTCCAAGGATTTGCTTCAGTCTCTTGTCCTCGGGGTTGGCTTTTGAGCTCTCTTCGAGTGAGGCAATCTCCTTCTCCAGAGCCTTCACCAAGGCCCGGGATTCCTTCTGGATGTTCTCGAACGCCTTTTTCTCCAGATCGGCTGCAGCCTTCCTCTCGGTCTGGCTTCTCCACTTCCCAAAATAGACCTCATCCTTGCGGGTTGCCACTACCCTGTTGGTTGTCAGTAAATTCCTGAGCACCTCCTTGTCCTCCTGAAGAATCAACTCGATCAACCGATCGGTACTCGCAGTTGCCTCAAACATAGCACTGTAATGTGCCGTTCCCCGGTTACTCGCCCCCGTCTCCCCAAGGGCCCTCGAGTCCTTGCAGATATAGCCCCCGAGATCATGGTCAAAAAAGTCCCGGAAGAAGCGCAGGATCCGCGGCTTTCGGATGCTATCATCAGACAGCACACGCCCGACTTCCCGTTTCACATCCTCCCTCGTACGCATGCGTCCCTCCAGAACTGCAGCACGAAGGAGTTCGTCTGGCTGGATATATCGCAGAGCGTGATTGACTGCGAGCCCCAGCTCCCAGTCCTGCAACCGCGCTCGGCCATCGCTGTCGGGCGTGCCCGTCGCGGCCAGTTCAGGACGGAAAAGAGCATCCCGATCAAGAAAGATCGCGGACAACCCCATGAAAACCCCATTCTCTTTTCCTACCTTCTCGACGGCATTAGTAACGATCTGGAGATACTCCCTCGATTCCTCTGTAGTTGGTGGGCGGAAGGTGAGGGCCTCAAAGAGAAAGTCGACGGCGGCTCGCAGACGCTCTTCGTCAACGCCAGGTTCCTTCATAAGTTCATGAACTGGAGTCAGTGGACGCGCTACCTTGGTGCTGTAGACGATGGCGCTGGGCAGCCCTCGCAGATCTCCCTTGGGTTTGACCTTATCGTAAGTCTTGGGGTCGTCGGTGATCTGCTCGGGAAACCCGACAAGGCTCATAGGCCCGTAGGCCATATAGCGAAGGATATCTCTGGCCTTGCCCAGAATCTGGGTGGCCTCGGCACTATTAACGGAGTAAAATCCCGGGTAATTCTCAAGGCCATGCTTCCTCGCCGAAGAGAGGACCGCAGGCACACTCTTAACGGCGGTAGCGTAGGCCACTGTCCCTCCCTCCCAGCGAAGGATCCGGTCCGTCCCGAAGTAGAGCTTCAGCTCCCCTCCATGGTTGGTAGGAACAACATCACCCCGCGTCCGCCGGCCAGGCTTACCCGGGTCATATTCCGGCTCGATATTAATCAACTCGTTAAGACGGGTAATGTGCTCCTGTGGCGTAACACGCCAGAGCCGGGCTGGCGACGCCGTCGGCATAAGCTGGATCCCTTCGGGCAATGGCCCAAAGAGAAGATCATGACTTAGGAAATTGCCCTTGTGCGGATCGAGGTGGGCGCGAAATCCCCCCTTATCCTTCATCACGCGCCGAAGCTCGCTGACGATCCATTCGGAAAAACGCAGACGCTCCACGACCTCTGGCCGCACCTTCTTCGGCGGGGGCATTTCCTGCAAAGAGACCTGCGCCCAAATCGACTTCCAGACCGAAGCGTTGGACTCATCGACCGGTCCCAGTTCAATCAGCGAGAGATCTCCCTCGGTAGTGGTGTCGTCGTGGCAGTCGAAGCAGTGATTCTCGAGAAAGAGCTGTGCGAATCCCTCAAAATTCTCTTCCACAGGTTCCCCCGGCACGTAGGGCCGCTCGTCCGAGGGAGCCGCCAAAACTGACGAGGCGTGAAAAAGCGCCCCGAGCAAAAGAACCAGCCTCCTCACACCAGGATTTCCTTGAGAGGACCTGTCCCTGAATCAAACTTGGCCGCCATCTTCTCAGACATGTTGTAGCGATCTCCAGAGACTCCGGAGGCTCTCAGAATGGAATTGTAGAGAGCATTGATCGGCCGCTTTCCGTCAAGTTGGGTGAAGCATCCTGTCTTGAAGGCCCCATCATAATTACCGAGCAGCATCACCGGCCAGTTCTTCCCAGAGGTGTGTTGAGAGTCCGCGTTGTTGCTAGTGTAGACGATCAGAGTGTTATCCATCATCGTCCCGCTCCCCTCAGGAACGCTCTCCAACTCTTCCATCAAGCGAACCAGCATGCGGCTGTTATACTGGCGAATCTTGACCCAGATTGGATTGTTCGGCTGCTTCATGTGGCCAAGGTTGTGGCCTTGCTGCTCCACCCCGAGGCCCTTCCACGCTCCAAAGATTTCTCCGCGGCCGGATCCAATGGTCAAGACACTGGTTAATCCCGACTTGAGGGCTGAGATTCCAAGATCGAGAAGCGCATCGTGCCAGTCGGTTTCAAATTCAGGATTGGTGTAGCGCTCATCGACCTCCGGAGCAAAGTCCCGGAGCTGGGTAGAGACCTTACCAAGTCGTTCCCGCAGTCCGTTAATCTCTCCGAACCCATCGACATACTGACCGTAGCGCTCCTTACTCAAGCCTTGAAGGCCCCCAGCCTTGGCGGCCGCAAGCTGTCCAACCCGCTCAAACATGCCGGAGCGCGCCTCATGCTGCTTGCGAATCTCTCCCTCTGATATTCCGCCATAGAGCATCTCGTAAAGATGGTTCGGGTTGGAATGCATGAAAATGGGCTGACCTGCCCCGCTCGCAGAAAGATTCGCTACAGTGGGCTTCGATCTCATGTTCCCAAGAGAGTCCATCCCGATGCAGAGATGGGGTAGGAGGGTCTCGGGCAGAGTTTCGCTCAGGGTGTGATCGATCGTGGGACCGCTCGGTGGGACCCCATCACTTCCTCTGTATCCTCCAAGAGCGCCGAAGAAGGCACTGTGCGAGGGGCTGGTATGCAGTCCGTGCAGTCCATTGATGATGTGCAGGCGCTCCTTGTAGGGCTCCAACCCCTCGATGGGCTCAGGCAATGTAGCCTTGGCCAAGGAACCACTGTTTTTCATTCCCGCCGGAATACAGGTCTTCGGGTCGAACCCTTGGTTCTGGAGGAAGAAGATTACTCTTTTCGGGCTCGCCTTGCCTTCACCAGACTGCGCAAGACCGGGAAACATCGGAGCCCCAGCAGCTGCCGCGGCCATTCCCTTGAGTAGTGATCTGCGATTGAGCATGAATTTGCCGATGATCTGGCCTTGTTTTACCCTACGTAGGGCCATTCGTCGAATCTTTCAGAGATCTCCTCCACAGACTGCTTCGGCACCAAAGATCCTCGCAGAAAAGGTCATTTGAGTCATCGTCGATCCACTCAATACCTACTCTGCTGCTTGCGCGGAGTCCCGCACGCCTTAATGTGCAGAATGCGGTATTTCTTGCTCTTCCTCCTGACCCCTCTTCTGCTTCCCTGTCATGCGCAGACTATTTTCTTCGATGAGGGGAACTCGACCATCAACATGGGCAATTCCGGGGCTTCCCACTATCGGATCAACGGCTTCAACGACCCGATTCTCTCTCTTCATTCGGGCGTAACCTATACTGTCAACCGTACAAGCGGCGGTCACCCTCTCGTTTTTGCCTACAACGACACCGCCTTTCCTAACGCGGTTACCTACTCGGGGAATTTGGAAGCCGGGACCGCCTTTCGGCAGTCCAGCGTCCTGCGAAGTGGAGATCCCGGATGGCTTTTCCGGGTCGCCCCAAATGGCTCTAGTCAGTTCACCTTCCCCGCCGACATGGAGGGGAAGGAGGTTTTCTACTACTGCGAAATCTCCGGCCACCCGGGAATGATCGGCAAGGTCACCATCGGGCCACCTGTCACGGACTCAGTTCCTCCCGTCATTACCTCCCTTACACTTGATGGCGGCACTCTGACCCTTGCTATCACTGGAACACCCAACACGAACTTTGTGGTCAAAAGCACAACCGACCTGACCGATACCGCATTTCTTACGACTGAAAACACAAGTCCTGCTGTTGTCACCACCAACAACATCGGCACAGCATCCCTCACCTTGGACACAGCCGCACGACCTGCTCTCTTCCTCAGGATCGAGCAAGCTCCGTAAGCAGGGTAAACCCTCGTTGCCAGATAGGAAAGCTGGGCGAATTTTGAGCTAACGAGGCCAGCGAGGAGGGCCTCAGGCGGTAAGTTGCGACAGGGGTCCTGTGCTGTCAGCAAAACGTTCCGTCTTCAAACCCATCGCCTGCGCCTGCGTTAGCCAGAGGTTACTCAGCGGCGTGCCACCCTCGACCTTTTGATACTTACCGCCCTCCTTGGGCACCTTACCCGAGTTGGCGGAGAGGTTGATATGCTGGCCCGTGGTGAGCCTGCCTCCGCCGGAGCCGGCCACAATAATTGGCAGGGCACTATACTGGTGCGTGGCACCGTCCCCCAAGCCGGACCCGTAGGTGAAAATCGTGTTATCGAGGAGGGAGGTCCCATTGGTCTCCCTGATCGTTTCCATCTTCTCCAGAAGGTAGGCGAACTGCTCCATATGGAAATGGTCGACCTTGAGCAGGTCGTCGATGTATTTGCCCTGATTATGGGACATTCCGTGATGACTGCGCGGTTTTTCGAAGAGGCTCTCGAATAGATAAGGCGTGTCCCAGCGCTCGGGGCCGACCATGAAGGTAGCCACATTCGTCAGACCTGTCTGCAGGGCCACAACCATCAGGTCCCCCATCAGACGGATATATTCCCCCCGTGGTAAATGAGCCTCCGGGGGTTCCTCGATTCTGGCCTTGGCTAACTCTCCCCTCATCCTCTCGAGTTTTTCCGTCTGCTCCTCGATAGTGCGGATGGAGTCGAAATACTCATTGAACTTCTGCTGGTCACTGTAGCCCAGTTGACGCCTGAGAGAACGGGCGTTCTCCAGCACGAGATCCGTGATATTGCGATAAGCCTTGATCTCCTTGGTTCCGAAAAGGCGTCGGTAGGCCTCCCGCGGATCACGCAGGGAGGGCGCAACATGCCCGGTCCCATACCACGAGATGTTGTCGAAATACATCGACTCCTTGTTGTCCTTATGACTGTTGCAGCTGAACTCGAGGGTCCGGAACGGGGTATTCTCCCCGGCCGTGTCAGCGATGATATGGTCAAGACTTCGGTCGAGCGGATAGGGGGACTGAGTCACCTCGAACGCACTGGCACTGGTGAGAAAGCACGAGGCACACTGCGCGTGCACGTCCGTGCCCGGCTGGAAGGTCCGGTCCATACCAGTGATCAGCGTCACCTTCTCCCTCATCTTCTCGAGGGGCTTCATGGTGGGCGTCAACTCAAGAGGACTCACGCCCACCGGGATCTGCCTGACGCCCTCCGCCATCTCCTTCCGGCTCCCTGTAAACTTAGGAATGCCTGCTGACGCCTCCCCGGGAAAGAACCCGCGGCGAACTACCCCGATCGGCACATAGAACCATGCAATACGCTGAGCAGGTTTAGAGACAGCGGCCTCCTTCCCAAAACTCTCCATCCACGGAAGGGCCAGAGTCGCCCCACCAATACCGCGCAGGAAGGATCGTCTTGAAGCAGGTCTCACTGTTTTTGCGTTATAGCAGGTTTTGATTTACCAGATGAGGACGTTTTTCGCGAAATCCCACTCGATCTGCTCACGAACGGCGCGCTCTGCACCACTCCCTCGATCAGGGTTCTGATACGATACTCATCCAAAATCGTCTGCGCAACCAGCTTGTCGAGAGCTGGAGAATCCGCCGGGGTAATCTCACGCCCGAGGGCAAAGGAAAGCAGGTGCTCGGCGAACCCCCGGGTGAACCTGTCCTTCTCTTCCAGGAGGGCCTGCTTGAACTCCACCACATTGCTGAACCTGTGCTTCCGGAAAAGTGTCCCCGAGGCATCGACCTGCCGGCCGTTTTCGTATTTTTCACGCCAGCGCCCGACGGGGTCGAAATTCTCAAAGGCGAATCCCAGAGGGTCAAGCTGCGCATGGCAGCCAGCGCAATCGGCGCGCTCGCGGTGGGCTGCAAAGCGCTCCCGAATGGTGAGGTTCTCCGTTCCCTTCTTCTGCTGTTCCAAGGGTGGCACATCCGCAGGCGGGGGCTCTGGCGGATCATTGAAGATCACCCCCGCGATCCAAGCCCCGCGCGTGATGGGCTTGGTCTCATCCGGACCGGAGGTCATCGTCATTACCGCCGCGTTGGTGATCACCCCCCCATGCCTCTTATCGGAGACCGGTTGACGCTTGAAGTTCAGGGTTACCGGCCCGCCCAGCC
>DFWB01000268.1 GCA_002380675.1 Akkermansiaceae bacterium UBA4145 | reverse complement strand
TCCACCGAGAAAGAAGAGGTGCTGAAGTTGCCACCGTAAAGGTGGTTGGCGGCAGTGGTCTGGTCGGTGTCTCCAAGGAGGCCACCGCTTCCGGTCCCCGAGAGGTCATAGGCGTGGGTGATGCCGGGAGGTGAGTTGTCCAGGGGGGTGAGCAGAATTGATCCCGATCCTGCATTCTCCATCGTGACAGAGTTGCCCGAAGCAGTGTTGCTGTTGTTCCAGCTGCCATCGGTGTTTGCAGCTGCTGGATCACTTGCATTGAGGTCAAAGGGTGCTCCTGCGGTAGAGGTTCCGAGGGCGCCGCCGACGCTGTCGTTGGCGAGCGCGGCGATGACCGCGCTGCTGGATCCGGTTGCATCGATGGTTGCAAAATCAGGGCTGGCTCCAGTTTCGCCGGAGGTTGTGAAGGTAATAGATGCCGAAGAGGTTGCCTTTCCATCCGTGACCTCATAAGCGATGGTCTCGGAGGTGCTGGCCCCAACCGCGAGAGCGCTCAAGGAAGCAGAAGTGGAGGGATCATAAGTGAATGATCCATCCGCATTAACGGTGAGGGTTGCGCCTTCGGGAGTCACAAGAGTCCCAAGAGATCCTCCAGCCACAGAGCTGACGGAGAGGGCATCGCCAGAGTCTGCATCAGAGTCATTGCTCAGCAGGTTTCCGCTGGTAGCGAGGGTTTCCCCGCTGGATGTGGTCTCATTGGTTGTGACAGGGGCATCATTCAGTCCGGTCACAGTGATAGTGACGGTGGCGGTTGTCTGCTGGTTGAAAATGTCGGTGACCGTGTAGGTGAAGGTGTCGGCGATCTGCTCACCATCGTCGAGACCCTGGAGGGCATTAGACCCGGACGGATCGTAGGTGTATTCCCCGCCTGCGGTGACCGTAACCACCGCGCCGTTGGCACTGGAGGCGTCAAAGTTGGTGACGGAAAGGGAGCTGCCGGTGTCATTATCCAGAAGGGAGGCCCCTGAATTGGAGGCAGAGGTGTCTTCGTCGGTAGATCCCGTATCTGCGCTCAGGGCTGTCTGAGCACCCACGTTAATGGTGAAAGACCCCGAAACCGCGTTGCTGCTGGAGTCTCTCACTGTGAAATCGAATCCTCCAGACGTAGGGTTCGCTCCTGCATCAAAGGAGAGCAGTTCTCCATTGATATCGGCCTGAGTGAAGGTGTCACCAGCGGCAAGGGCGGCTCCGCTCAGAACGAGTGTTCCGCCTGCAGGTGCAGTGTCGACGGTGTAGGAGAGGGCGGAAGCTCCATCGCTGATGTGGATGGTTCGAAGGCTGGCTTCGGTGACGAGGGTGCCTGTTGAGTTGACTACTGCATTGAGGGGGAGGTTCACTTCCACAACGGGCGCGGTCGGAGCGGAGGAGATACTGCCGATATTGAGGGCTTGCAGGCCGATCGAATTCGCAATCAGGGAATTGTTCAGTCCGAAGCGGGCCGTCGTAGTTTCCACCGCGTCACCCGCGCTGAGGGGAAGGACTGCGCCTGCCCAGTCCCCGGAATCCCGGGAGCGGTCGCCGCCATTGCCGGCAGTGCGGTCGCGCTGGTAGGCTCCTCCATTGCCATAGGAAATTTTGCCAGCGGTCCCTCCATTCGGAATGGTCTGGAATCCTTGGCGGGTAATGGTCCGGGCTTCGCCGGGAGGGGTGTCGTAATCGTCAAGGAAATGGGAGGCGAGGAAGAGGTAATCCCCGTCCTTATTCACGGTCACCTGAGAAACGCTGGATCCGGCGTCGTAGCTGAAGGAGGCGTTTGAAACTGGAGAGACGTCTGACAGGTTCAGAGGAGTCTCAGGGTTGCCTTGTGCAGCACTAATTTCCTGCGAGGGGCCAGAAAGGCGGATCACCTCTCCGTAATTAGGAAGCTTGAGGATAGTCAGGCCGGTCAGGGCGGCCTCAAGTGCGACTGCGGTGTTGGTGGTGGCTGGATTGTTGTCCCGCAGCACTTCCACGTTCAGAACGCTGTTGTCTGCTGTGGTCTGGATGATGGTGCCAACGGAGCTCGCCCCGGTCACCATAAGACCGCCAAGACCGTCCCCTGAGCCCGAATAGCGAATATAGACTACCGTGGAGGAGTCCTCTACGGGAGTTCCGTCGAGGGCGAGTCGCTGGGTGATCGCCTGGCGGTGGCGGTTCCCACCGCTGATCCGGAAGCCGGTGTTAGCGAAGACGAGATAGCGTCCCGCTTCGTCGAGGGTAATATCGCCGCTTCCACTAGTATGTGTGAATCCCGCGTCGATTTCGTCCTGCACGTCATAACTGACTGTGGAGGGGCCTGCTGAGGTATTACTCATCAGGTTGGCAGCGTTGGCGCTCGCTCTCAGGCGCAGGTAACTAAGACTGTCGTCGAGTTTAACAAGCTGAAGGTCAGCATCCTGCTGAGCGATTCTTAGTTGAGCATTGTTATCAGTGCGCTTCGATTCAAATCCTACAGAGTCGCCTTGGGCTACCTCTACGATCGAGCCACCGCGGACGAAATTATTATTGTTGCTGCCATCACGGGAGTAGCTCGAGGCCGCACCGTAGGAAATGGGCGAACCATTGATCAGGATGGTATTGTCGAGACCGGCACGGCTTGCAATCCCGGGATTGGTGTTGAGGTAGCGGGTGCCATAGATGACCAGATGGTGACCAGCTGTGAGGTTGACGGCACCACCGTCTTGGAGATCGAAACTATCGGCAGTATCTTCGACTGCGGTGGTGGCAAAATTATGAGCGACAGAATTTCCCAGCCCAGGTTCGATACTGGCTCCGGTACCAATCGTGTATACAGCGCGATCACCCGGTGTGCCGGAGGCTGCCAGTTGGGCGTCGGCGGGTGGACTTAAGATCAGGAGAGCGGCAGCGACGTGGGTAGCGATTACCCGAGAATACAAGGTTTTCATTTGTTGGACGGAGTCGGTGTTTTGGGCTGGATCCACGGCTATTCGATGGAACAAGCGCCTTCCAAGTGTCTACGTGTAATTCTCGCCATTTCATCCGAGGGGTCAAGGGTTCTCGAGACCATGGAAGGGTTTTCCTGACCTTTGTGGCGGCCAAAATGCTGTGGGTCGGAGGGGTGTCGGAGACGGGGCCTTGCTCTTGGGTCAATTTCGCCAAAAAAGCCTATTTTCTTTGCAGTTATCGAAGTCGACAGTCGCTGAGGACAAGGATGCTGGAAGACGGCGTCCAGTGGGGTGCGGAAAGCGAGGTGTCCCATGGAAGTCCCGACAAATTGATCAGTAGGGAGCGCTGGGGCCCGGCGAGGGGCTTTTCGGAGGTGGCCCCGAGGCTATTTGGGGTCGGCCTTCAGCTCGCGAATCTTGAGATTGCGGAAGCTGCACTCACTGCCGTGATCGGTGAGCATGAGGCGGGCAGTTAGTTTCTCTCCAAACCCCGCCACCTTTTTGAATTTACTGGAGGCCACGTTTGAGAGGACGTCTTCGCTGCCGCAGATATACTCCAATATTTTACGGCCATTCAGCCAATGGGTGACCTTATTGGCCTCTACCCGGATTCGGGAAGAGTTGATCTTTGGGTAGAATCGCACCGGCGGAGGATCAGCTGGTGCGAGGACAGCGTAGAATCCTCCGGTAGAGCTCTTGCTGGGCTTCTGCTCTACCTTGGCCAGCATCTGATACTCATGGCCGAGATTGCCCCGGGTTTCATCGACGAAGTATTTAACGCCATTGTTTCCCCCGGATTCCATCCGCCATTCCCACGAAAACTCAAAGTTGGAGAATTCTTCCCGGGAGACGATGTTGCCTGGCTTGGCCCCGGCTCTTTTAATCAACCACCCTTGCGAGACCTCCCATCCGCTGGCGGGAGCGACGTCCTTTCCAAATTGGCGCCAAGAGCCCGCAGATTTTCCATCGAAAAGAAGACGCCAGCCATCGGCTCGTTCTTGCTTGGTCAGGGTATTGGGGCTCGATTCCGCTGCCTGAGCTTCCGGCATGGCGGTGAACAGGAGAGAGAGAAAGAAGGTTGTGATCTGGAGTATCAGGAAATGTCTATTCACGGGATTTTGGAGGAAGAAGGGATATGGTGTTCTCACATCGGAGTCGGTCAAAGAATATATTCCGTGCTCAGCGCAGTTCGATACGCAGGCGGGCAAATCTCACCAAGTCTCGCTGGGGAGCAGGCATGGTGAAGCGGTAGAGGGTTGTTCCATCGGGTCTAGCGTTCCGGGAAACCAGAGACTCGGTCGGGGCATCTGTCCAAGTGCGAAGATCAGGGGAAAATTCTACCCAGACGGTGGCGTCATCCGCTGCGCTACGGGTAAGGAAGGAAAGAACAGAGAGGTCCTCCACTACTGAGAACTGGAGCTCCGTATTATCTGTAAGTGCATAATCAAGAAGGTATTGTGACTCTCCTGCGAGGAAAGAGATGGAGTCAGAGGAGTTTGGGTTTCCCCCGGGAAGAATGCTGGCGCGCCAACTGAGCGGGTTGGAAGGGGAGGATTCCCCGGGGGCGACAAGAATGAGGCTTTGCCCAGTCTGGTCCGGGGCTTGTGGCCAGGGTTGGGAATCGCGGTACCGGAAGTCGGAGATGGTGGAGCCGTCGCGGGCCAGCAAGGTAATGCGCTCGCCTCCGTTGGAGAGGCGCGTTCCATTCGTAAAGGATCCGGCAATGGGCAAACCGAGACCATAGGCAATTTCGAAAGCCGTGATATTCTCGACGACGAGCGTGCGTTCGCCTGGGGAAAGGAGGGTGGCCTCGGGGAAGGTGAATACAATGCCATTGGTGAAGGAGAGTCCAGTGAGGTCCACCACTTCATCGGAGATATTGATCAGCTCGAGGAACTCGGTGGGAGAATCCCCGAGAGGGTGATAATGCACTTCGCTGATCGCGATGTGCTCAGAGGTGGCCGGGGTTCCTACCGTAAAGATAGTGCTGGTCAGTGCGGACCATATTCCGTTCCTCAGTGCTCGTGCCTGCAGACGGGTGCTTTGCCCAAGTGCAAGGGAAGGTCCATTGTAAACTTGGGCGGAGGGAGAGACGCCAGCAGGAATGGTTCCGGTGGCTGCTACCAGTTCGGGAATGAAGAGAAGATCATTGCTGTCCGATTGCTGGTTCATGCAGTGAACAGCGAGCACGTTGGTGCCAAGTCGCAGGCGATTGATGGAATTGCTGAGATTGAAGGTGCTGAATTCGACCGCTGATCCGTCCGGGTGGGCAGCAGAGGCGTGAGAATTCCAAGCGGGATTGGCGGGTCGATTTGCCGAGGCCGCCTCTCCTCCGTTCAGGTAGGCGATGAACCCGTCATCATAGCGTGCGCGTAGTGTCAGGGAGGTGATTGCAGCCAGCTGAGCTCGGTCCTGAATTTCGAACTCCCACCGGGCGTAAGCCGAGGAGTTCAGAGAATACATTTCACTCAGATCGACCCCGAAAAGACCTTCAAAGCCTGTATCCAGCTCGAATCCGACCCCGCTTGCCCCGCTTATCCAGCCGGTGGCATCAAATTCTGGCTCCGTCCACGTCATCGCGAGGGAGTCATCGGTAGGGACGAACGCCAGGGCTGAAGATCCCTCAGGAAGCAGGAGGGATTCGGATCCTGCAGTGGTGGGCCGCCGGGGATCACTTCCATCAGTGGTATAATAGATTGTGCCTCCGGTGCTCGCGCTGATCGTGATCTCCGATTGATCGGTGAAGAGGCCTCCGTGAGGAGTGAAGTCCGGGGCTTCCACCGAGGGATAGAGTCCGCGAGCCCTGAGTTGAGAGATCAATGTTTCGGTGCGCTGGGGGAAGAAATCGCTCTGCATGGTATTATACATCTGCCGCCAGAAGGTTTCCCGGCGGGCGGGAGGGAAACGATGGCGGTCCCCCCAGCGTATCGCCTCCACGATGAGCGGTTCATAAATCTCATCAGCTCGGGCGTCCCATAGTTGAGCGGCTCCCTCCGGGGTGAAGGTTCCGCCATTAAAACAGTGCAGCCGGACCCGGTCAGCGAAGCGCAGGCGATACTCTTCGTTGGCGGTCAATCGCTGATGCACGCTCGATGGAAAGTTCGGCGTGTTCTCAACCGTGGCATCGTTGGTGCTGGAGTTTGTGCCCTGAGTCGCGTTCAGGTCCGTCCGCTCGGAGTCCCATGCGAAGAGCATCCATTTGGCGTCCCGATCCCTGCGCCGGGCTGCTCTCCAGTTGGACTGATCCCAGTCGGTATTTCCGGAATAGAAATTGGTGATAAAATAGTCAATCCAGGTGTCGGGATCGATAAAGATCAGGGCGTTTGCATAGTTTCTGGGGTTGCTCATATCCCGCCTTGTTACCGCTAAAGTGCGATTCCAGGCGCTCAGGTCACCATCGACTACTTCAAGAACGCTCGCCCTCCCCGCATCCTTGATCGCGTCCCAGTCTTCTTCCTCGCCCCCGAAGTGCTCTGCGAGCATATCGTCCTCAAAACGTTCGAAAATATGATACATGCCCCAGTAGAGCCCGTTGAGGTAGAGATGAGCATATATCTGGTGTTGGAAGGGCTGCCCGGTAGCGCGCTGCGCGTCCCGGTGCCACTGATCGCGAATATACTGCGCCCGCTCCACCACACCCGGATTCAGCCATGAGTCGCCATTCCCTCCCCGAAGGATCAGGGAGTTAAACTCGGTAACCTCGGAATCAGCAAAAAGTGGAAACTGCAGCTTGGTGGGGCCATACTCTGAGCGGAAGACTGCCCGGATATTGTGTTTGCCTCGATTGGCGGAGCGACTCGCACGGCCCACCGCCCGGATTCCCCCGTTCAATTGAGTTTGCGCGCCATTCGGAAAATCGAAGAACTCGTAAGAGCACCGCTTTTCCCATTCGTCACCGCGTTGGTCCGAATTGGCGTAAAATCCGCTCTCCCCATCAAAGAGATCGTCGACGTTCATGACAACCGAGATAGAGGGAAGAGAACGCAGCGAATCGATGATCTCCTCCCGGGAGTAGGCTGTGCCTATCAGGTCCGGGTCCATTTCGTAATCGGTTGCGCGCTCTCCCCAGGCCGTGGGAAAGCCCTGCGGCGTTGTGCTTTGAGTGAGCACGCTGGCTGGAAAGATGTAGGTATGGGTGTCAATATTTGTGGAAACGAGTCCGAGTTTCAGCGCCACTGCCCTGACGGTGGCGGTGCCATCGATTGCAAGAGGGCCGTTGTAGAGTATGCCGTTGCTCGAGGACGGCTCGCTCCCATCTAAGGTGTAATAGATGGAAGCGCCCTCGGTTTTGCTGCTGATTGTAAGATTGAAGGGCTCCTCATAGAATCCACGATTAGGCGCGAATTTTGTATCGGCTACAAAAGCCCCAGTGTCAGGTTCCCCGGTGTTTTCTGCCCCCGGAGTAGGAGTCAGGAAGTAGCCGGCAGAGCGTTGTCCAAGATCGAGTCCTTCAAGTCGGGCGTTGATGAGGAAGTCACGATCACCGGCGTTGAGGTTTGCTCCGTGCAGGGCAAGAATGTTGTCAGTCGGACGCAGGGCAGGCAGGACTTGCGAGGCGTTGAATTCAACCGTGCTTACGGCCTCCACATTGGTCCGCTCTGTTTGTGCCGTTATGTTCCATGAACTTTCCCCTGGAATGTTCGCGCTCGCGACTTCCTCGCCGTTGATGAAGGCACGAATTCCGTCATCGTAGCGAAGAAAGAGGCGGAGGCCCTCCAGCGAGTAATCGGAGGGGAGGTCAAAGCGTGTGCGGACGAAGAGGGATGAGCCTTGGTTGAGCATCTCGCTCTCGACATTGGTGGTTATGTAGCTGCCGAATCCAATAGAGCTGGAGGGGCGGAAGGTGCCTTGCGCCAGTCTCGTGACAGCGTCAGAAGTCAAGGCGACCTCGTAAAGGGCGACATCTGCGAGGTTGCCAGAGAAATAGAGGGGAGTCCTCTCGACGCGTCGGCCGATAGCGACCTCGAGAGAATCAATACTGGAAATATCAGTATCGACAGGAACATTCGCCGGACCAGTGGCGAGGTCTTCTATGCCGTCGATATAGAATCGAAGATCCGAAAGCGTAGGTGTGGTGTCTTCTTCGAATACAACGGCCACGTGATGCCATTGGTTATCGGCGATACTCGTGGAGCCTATGGCGCTTCCTCCCCCAAGGTCGCATCGGATCGCCCCCAGAGTTCCGCTATCCGGATTGCTGTTGAGGCGAAGATGAAATTTTCCCGACGGAGTGTCCCGATTCCCCCACGAAATGATTCCATGATTCGAGGTGTCATCCGATCGGATCCAGAACACGATGGAGCGGGATGAGGAGCCTCCGATGCCGGGGAGGGTGGTTTGGAGAAAGGTTGCCGTGCCGTCGAATCTCAGGGACGACTCCGGTCCGCCAGCAATGGGCGGAGCATCGAGATCCCACGGTGATGATTCACCCTGTATGCCGATCAGGGAGCCCGGAAAATTCCCACTGGGATCGCGGGCGATGCTTCCGAAGCCATCATCGAGAGGCCAATGGTTTCGTGGTGCAATGGCGCTTCCGTCGTTTCCATCGAGGTCAAATCCGAGAGCAAGGCTTCCGCTGTTCCACGTGGCATCGTCGAAAAGAAGATTGGGCCACTGGGAGCCGAGATCATTCTCGCTCACAGGAACGAGGTAACGGGCTTCCGGAGTCTCTCCGAGGAGGTTGATTTTGAGCGAGGCTTCCCCAGTGCCGTAAGAAATGTCAGGCCGTTGTCGAGGAAAAGGAACGACCTCTGAGCCAAACTCGGTGAGTATACTGTCGCCATCAGGAGCAACAAGGGAAAGGTAATCGCCATCTGCATTGAGCTGGAAGTTTGTATGCAGTTCAGCTCTGGAAGAAGTGCGATTCTTGCCGGAAGCGAATACCACAATATATCCACCTCCGCTGATGGTGGATCCGGCCGGGAAAATCCACTTTCTTGGCTCCGAAGGGTCATCAGTCAATGCGTGTCCGGCGAGGTCGATGGAGGCGAGGTCGGGATTGTGGATTTCAATCCAGTCAGGATAATCTCCGTCCTCGTCGGCGATAATCCCATCGTTGCTGGCCATGAACTCAGTGATCCGGGGGGGCGCGGCCATGAGGGCGGCAGCTTGGAGGAAGACTAGAGTGAGAACTGCCCGGGGCAGTGAGGGGGGGAGGGACATGATGAACGGGTCTCGGGGGATTGTGGGTCCCGTGGATGGTGGGGAGCGAGTCTATTTTCCAATGCTGCCCTGCGGGTGTGGAAGTGAACGTAGAGGCAGGCTGGAACGTGTTTTCCTTCCCGGCTCAGGATATCAGGTCTGCTTCAATTGATCGCGCGGGGACTGGCATGATAATCAGGAATAACCCGGACGGGTTTTGGAATGACTAGTCCCGGGGGAGACCCTTGTC
>DFWB01000299.1:2045-16309 GCA_002380675.1 Akkermansiaceae bacterium UBA4145 | reverse complement strand
TGTGGAGTGCACTTGAATATGTGCGTTCTGGGGAGACCAATTGGAATCCGACAGATGGTGAAGCTTGGTAAGAATGTTGCTCTTATGAGGGATATGACGGATACCATGTATAATCCGCAGAGGCCACCCGGCGTTGACCATTTCACTGGAACGGATCTTGTCGTGGCTCATGTCGAGCGTTACTGGTGCCCAACTTTCACCAGTGCGGATCTTACTGGTAAGAAGCCCTTTCGCTTTGCCGCAGATAAGCGCTGATCATATCGTTGGCCTTTAGCGGAATCCGATTGAGAGTTATCGGCGAAAAGTGCCCCACAACGGGGCTACAGAATTGCATCATATTTCGCCCATCTAAAGTGATATCGGTGGGTCAGTAGGGCTAAAAGGGGCAGATTTTGAGGAATTAGCGGGCTAATATGCGTCTAGAGTCTCGACTTTTCGTGCGAGTTGAGGCAGATACGGCGGCTCCTTAGCTTCAGACAACCCAATTTTCAAGCATGTCAGACCTTTCAAGATATCGCAACATTGGCATTTTTGCCCACGTGGATGCAGGGAAAACGACCACAACCGAGCGTATTCTCAAATTGACCGGGAAGATCCATAAGATCGGCGAGGTCCATGACGGTGCCGCTACTACGGATTTCATGGAGCAGGAACAGGAGCGGGGAATTACCATTCAGTCAGCGGCTACAACCTGTTTCTGGAATGACCATCAACTCAATATTATCGACACCCCGGGACACGTAGACTTCACCATCGAAGTGTATCGGTCTCTGAAGGTTCTTGACGGAGGAGTCGGGGTATTCTGCGGCTCAGGCGGGGTTGAGCCTCAGTCCGAGACGAACTGGCGTTACGCTAACGATTCCGCAGTCGCTCGTCTGATTCTAGTCAACAAGCTGGATCGGATCGGCGCTGATTTCTATCGGGTTGTAGACCAGATCAAGACAGTTCTGGCGGCCAAGCCCCTGGTGATGACCTTGCCCATTGGAATCGAGGACGATTTCACAGGTGTGATTGATATTCTGACAAGGAAGGCATGGATCTGGGATGATTCCGGAGATCCCACCAAATATACCATTGAGGATCCGCCTGCGGACATGGTGGACAAGGTCGAGGAGTATCGGAACGAACTCATCGAAACGGTTGTCGAACAGGATGACGATGTTATGGAGAAATACCTCGAAGGAGAGGAGCCGGACGTCGAGACGCTCCAATCGTTGATCCGGAAGGGCACTATCGGCCTTGCGTTCTTCCCAACCTTCTGTGGGTCCGCCTTTAAAAACAAGGGGATGCAGCTCATTCTGGACGCAATTGTGGACTACCTGCCTAATCCGACCGAGGTGCCTGCCCAGCCCGAAATCGATATTGACGGAAATGAGACCGGCGAGTTTGCAATTGTTGACCCGGACCGTCCGCTACGAGCTCTGGCGTTTAAGATCATGGATGATCAATACGGAGCCCTGACATTCACAAGAGTCTATTCAGGGCGACTCCAGAAGGGGACCATGATTCTTAATACTTTCACCGGAAAAACAGAGCGAGTGGGCCGTATCGTTGAGATGCATGCTGATGACAGGAAGGAGCTAGAGGAGGCTCAGGCTGGAGATATTGTTGCTCTTCTCGGTCTCAAAAATGTTCAGACAGGTCATACGCTCTGTGATGAAAAGAATCCTGCTACGCTTGAGCCAATGGTGTTCCCGGATCCGGTCATATCGATGGCAGTAGCTCCCTCCGAGGTGGGGCAAGCCGACAAGCTGGGTGTAGCCCTTGCGAAGATGATGAAGGAAGATCCGTCTTTCCGGGTTGAAACAGATCAAGATAGTGGAGAGACCGTTCTTAAGGGAATGGGAGAACTCCACCTCGACATCAAGGTAGATATTTTGAAGCGGACCTATGGTGTGGAAACAGAAGTGGGTGCGCCGCAGGTCGCCTACCGGGAGACCATCACGAATGCCATCGATGATTCCTACACGCACAAGAAGCAAAGTGGGGGCTCCGGTCAGTATGCGAAGATAGATTTCTCAATAGAGCCCCTTGAGCCTGGTTCAGGTTTCGAATTTGAATCCAAGGTGGTGGGTGGTAATGTCCCCAAGGAATTCATCCCCGCTGTGGAAAAGGGTTTCAAGAAATCTCTCGAAAAGGGTGTGCTTGCTGGGTTTCCGTGTCTCGATTTCAAGGTGACACTTACTGATGGGGGACATCACTCGGTGGACTCCTCTGCTGTAGCTTTTGAGCTTGCGGCACGAGCGGCGTACCGGCAGTCGATTCCGAAGGCATCTCCAAAGCTGCTGGAGCCAATCATGAAACTGGATGTCTTTACTCCAGAAGACAATGTGGGAGACGTAATCGGTGATTTGAATCGGCGACGTGGAATGATTCATGCTCAAGATCGGGCCCCCACGGGGATTCGAATCAAGGCAGATGCTCCGCTTGGAGAAATGTTTGGCTACATCGGAGACCTGCGGACCATGACTTCGGGTCGGGGCCAGTTCTCCATGGAGTTTTCTCACTACACCGCTGCTCCTAACAGCATTTCCGCTGAGGTCATTAAGAAGGTTGAGGAGGAAAAAGCAGCCAAAGCCAAGTAAAGGGATCTGATCTGCTGACAGAATCGACCCTCTCCTGTCAGGCTGGAGAGCTACGAGCCATGGCATGGAGCTGAAGGCTCAGGTGGTGGAGGGTTCTCTCGCCCACTGCTCTGGGGGAAGGTGCTTCACTTGTTTCATTGTGCAGGCAGGTGGTCGTTACTCCTTCAAGTCCGCAAGGAGTGATTTGAAGAAATGGAGGGAGAGACTCTGCCGTGACGTTCAGGGCGAACCCATGCATCGATACCCACTTACGCACGCCCACACCAATACTGGCAATCTTACGGTTCTGAACCCAAACCCCAGTTAATCCTTCGCGAGCTTCAGCAATCACATCGTAATCCGCAAGAGTCGCGATGAGCGAGTC
Source organism: Akkermansiaceae bacterium UBA4145 (assembly GCA_002380675.1). Classification (GTDB taxonomy): domain Bacteria; phylum Verrucomicrobiota; class Verrucomicrobiia; order Verrucomicrobiales; family Akkermansiaceae; genus Roseibacillus_B. The sequence goes on along the minus strand of DFWB01000299.1, from coordinate 13,360 downwards.
CTCGAGGAGTCTGAGGTAGGCATGCAAATCCTGTCCATAATTCCGCAAGTTGAGAATCGGATATCCTACTAGTTGACCTGGTCCGTGATAGGTCGCCTGTCCTCCTCGATTGATTTCGTATACAGGGTGAGGGAGGTGGGATGAATCTCCGAGGCTACTCTGATTCCGAGTGCGTCCGATGGTATATACGGGAGAATGTTCCAGTAGAAACATAGTCTCCGGGGCTTCGCCGGAATGAACCTTGCCAACATGACCCTCTTGGAGATCAAGAGCCTCCTGATATGGGATATCAGTACCTAACCAGCAGGGAATCATTTGTCGTTATCTTAGGGTGAGCCGTTCCTAAAAGGATTCAGATTTGAGTGCGTGGAATCGCGGTCTTTTTCAAAGGGTCCGAGGCAAAAAGATGAGCCAGAGCGATAGCGAGGGCATCGGCTGCATCATGAGCGGGGGTTTCACTGAGTCCCAGCAAGGCTCGGACCATAAATGCGACTTGGTGCTTATCTGCGGAGCCCTTACCAACAACAGCCTGTTTGATCTTGCGAGGCGCATACTCGTAAACATTCAATCCATGATCCGCAGCTGCGATAAGGGCGGCGGCCCGGGCCGCGCCCATGGAAATCGCAGTGCGGTGGGATTGCACATAGATGATCCCCTCGACCGCAACCTCGTCAGGCTCCCACTTCTCAATAAGGTGACTTAACCCGGTTCTGATCGCAGAGAGGGCTTCAGACTGAGAAATCGTGCGTGGCACAGAAATCACATCAAAAGCGAGAGCGGCATGGGATTTGTGGTCTCCCTCAACAATGGCAAAGCCGGTGTTTCTGATGGCTGGATCAATGGCCAGTATACGCATGGCTACTACTCCCTGAAAACAGGAGGAGAATTACAGAACCTTGTAGGAATGCAGGCTTTTTCGGTTACTTGCGGCGTCGTCCCGAGGGGCGGCGGGGACGGCGGATGGGCTTGGCGGGCTTGTCATCCAGAATTGCGGTGTAGGCGTATTCAAAATCCTCCAACTTCTTTCGCTCGATTTTCTTGTCGATGAAGCGCTCTACGGAAGTTGCAAAATCCAGTTCATCCGCAGTGAGGAGAGTGAAGGCGTCTCCTTCCTGTTCTGCGCGACCAGTTCGCCCGATCCGATGGACATAATCCTCTGCGTTTTCTGGGACACGGTAATTGATCACGTGAGTGACATTTGAAATGTCAATTCCGCGAGCCGCTACGTCAGTAGCAACAAGGACCTCATAGAGGCCGTCCTTGAAGCCCTTTAGCGCCTTCATGCGATCAGTCTGCTTAATGTCCGAATGCATTGCAGCGACCTTGTCGAGGCCTTTTTGCCTGAGGAGAGAGGCTACGGAGTCGGCTTCTTTTCGAGTGCGGGTGAAGATCATCACACTGTGAAAGTCAGTCTTATTCAGTAAGGCCAGAAGGAGCTCGTCCCGCTGGCTCATCGCCACCGGGTAGAAAGCATGAGTGACGGTAGAGGGGACTGCACGCCGGGCAATTTCAACCTCAACAGGGTCTTTGAGGCACCATTCCGCAAAGGTCTGAATTGCTGGAGGCATCGTTGCTGAGAAGAAAAGTGTCTGGCGCTCCTCCCAAGGGCAGAAATTGACGATTTTGCGGACATCAGGCAAGAAGCCCATGTCCAACATGCGGTCTACTTCATCGAGGATGAGGGTTTTAATTTCACCAAACCGCATGCTTGCGCGGTAGAATAAGTCGATGAGCCGTCCCGGGGTAGCGACGACGATGTCAGCGCCGCGCTCCAGCTGCTCGACCTGTTTACCGTATCCAACGCCGCCGTGCAGGAGGGCGACTCGGCACCCGGTATGCTTCCCGTAGTGCTCGAAGGATTCCGCAACTTGGTAGGCTAATTCCCGGGTTGGCTCAAGTATCAGGCACTGGGGTTTTCCCATAGCCGTCAGCTTACTAAGTACCGGAAGGGCAAAAGCTGCCGTTTTTCCGGTGCCTGTCTGCGATGCCCCGACGACGTCGCGGCCGGCGAGAACAAGTGGAATCCCCTTCTCCTGGATGGGAGTTGGATTGGTGTAACCAGACTCCTCAATGGCTTTCAAGACCTCTCTCGAAAGCCCCAGCTCGTCAAATGACATCTCGCTAGGTAGAGCGACTCCACGATGGGGTCAAGGGCAATGGATCGCCTTGTTTCCAGAGAATTACCCGATTCTGACGGAACGTCTGGCCATTCAAACGCGTCCGCGGTAGACTCTAGGGCGATGTCGGACCTTTTGCAGTATGGCGGACCGGTGCTCTGGCTCCAAGCCGCCTTGGCCTTTATGGCCATTGTATACATCATTGAAAGGCTACTCTATTTTCACAGCGTCAGGGTAAACGTCGCTGATTTTCTCGTCGGTATATCCAATCACCTCCGGCAGAAGGGGTTCGCGGAAGCAATTCATCAGGCGAACCGTTTGCGAGGCCCAGTGGGTCGAATTGCTCAAAGTGTGCTGATCCGCCATCACATGGAGCGAAAAGATCTGGTTATGATTGCGGATGAAGCTGTGTGTATGGAGGTGCCGCGCATAGAGAAAAATCTGCGGGCCTTGCTGGGAGTCGCCCTTATTGCTCCGCTTGCGGGTCTTCTGGGAACATCCTTGGGGTTAATTGATGCGTTTACTGAAATCAATGAGGCTGAAGGTGAAGTAGCCTATGCCAGTCTCGCAGGTGGCATCTTTCAGAGTCTCGTGACAACCGCGGCAGGCCTGTGCATCGCGACAGCCTCCTATCTCTTTTACTTGACGATGCTTGGGAAGGCAAAGCGGCTATTGTACCGCCTGCAGAGAACTGGAATTGAAGTTGTAAATCTGATTGTCGATGCTCGCTCCGGAATTGATATTGTACCGTTCCGGGAAGAGGTTGAGGCGCAGAGAAGTTCAACAAAGAAGTCGAGAAGTATTGAGTCGTGAGAGCCCAGCTGACTCTTCCAGAAAGGCCTTCGGCACTTTATTTGTTGGCAGTGCTGGACATCATTGCGGTGCTTTTGATTTTTTTTGCGCTGGTTCCAGCGGTAGCTGATCAAGCTGGGGTGCCCTTGAACAAGATGAAGTTCAGTTCGCGAATGGACACCATTGCCCCCGAGAAAAGAGTTAGCCTTTTTGGTCGAGCAGGTTCGCCTCCGAGGTTTCATCTAGGAAGAAAGAAAATCGATTTTGAGGATCTTGCCGATGAACTGATGCGGCTTAAGGAGACCAGAGGGATCGAGGTCCTGGTTGCTGTACTCGATCAAAATATGAAGTTCGGCCTTCTTAGTGAGCTTGAAATTCTCGCAGATGAGGTGGGCGTTGAGGTGATCCTTGGTGGGCGCTTTGAAATGGAGAATGCGGGATTTGGTGGATTAAGAGACACCTCTCCAGAGGAGGAAATTCTTTCGAACGAATGAGGTGGTGGACGAAGAATCGCCTTATCCTTGAGGATAGGAAAGCAGGCTTGCTGTTCAGCTGGCGTCAGGAGGAGAGTTATTTTGGAAGAACCCTGCTGGCACTGTTTCTGGGCTTGGTCTTGTTCGGAGCCGTTACGCTGCTGATAAGCGTGGAAGGCGCCGAGCGCGGTCGGGGGTTCAGAGAGGCAGGCAGTTTAACTGTTTTGACGCCCGGAAGTGAGGCCTCACGCCGATGGTTGTCCTGGGCTCATGGGAAGGCGCCAGATTTAGAGCGATGGGAACCTGAAGTGGATAACGAACTGAAGAGACGAGTTTCATCCTATGGGGAGGTTCTCCAACGCGAAGCGCGTTTCGAGGCGCTGCTTTATCCCTCTGAGTCGCGGATTGTGGATGTGCAGTTGCCGGCCATTATTAATCCGCTTAAGCGCAACCTCCCGGGAGAGGTAGCAACATCGGCCTCAGCTCAAGCCATGGGAGAGGTGGCGGGACGTGTGTATCTGCAGGTAGAGGGAAGTCTGCGAAAGCGTTGGCACGACGCCGGCAGTGAGTGGCCATTGGAGGCTCTTCTTGTGAACAGGCTTGAGGAAGAGGCCAATCTACGGATTCGTGATCTTCTTGGATTGGATCGAAGGTTTATGATCAGCGTGGACGACAAGGGGCAAATTCAAACGTGTCAAGTATTGGACCCCGATGAGCAGGATCTGGATGGACTGCTTGGGCGTTGGCTTCGTTTGCAGCGTCTGGAACCGGCGGAGGAGAAGCTGACGTGGGGGCGGGTGAGGATTCAGGTCGAGGGGGTCAGGGTAAAAGCGCGTTAATCTTGAAGATGTTTGCGATAGAGATTTCACAGCTTTTTTCTCTAGTTTTAACCGCTTCCATGGTTGCGGCAGGGAGTATTACTCTCGCAGGTAGTATTCGTGAGAGACGATGTGAGAGAGAGCTCAAGCAAAACACTTTCCATTGTCGCGTATGTGGTCGGTCTTACCTCCGGACCGGAGCAGGCAAGTTGCAGAAATGTCCAGATTGTGCGAGCTCGAACCTTACGGGGCCTGACAGGCGATTGGGATGAGGCTTGCGCAACTGCGATCAGGCGTTTAGGCATGGAACGCCCCATTAGGGCAAAGATATTCTTATGTCTGAACGCAGAGTTGTAGTAACCGGCATCGGTGCGATCAGTCCGCTTGGGCATGATCTCGATGCGACATGGAAAAGTCTCAAGGAGGGGCATTCGGGGATTTCCCGGATCGAGCAATGTGATGCCTCGGAGTTCCCATGCCGGATCGCAGGGGAAGTGAGAGGGTTTGATCCCAAGCCGTTTTATACAAATCCGAAGGATGCCAGAAGATCAGACCGCTACACTCAGTTTGCACTTCCTGCGGCTCGGATGGCGATGGATGACAGTGGGATGGATCCTGAGTCAGTGGACAAAACTCGGATCGGTGTGATGGTCGGCAGCGGAATTGGCGGTCTTCATACTCTTGTTGAACAGCATACGGTATACATGGAAAAAGGAGCGCCAAGGGTCAGTCCTTTTGTGATTCCGATGATGATCGCAAATATTGCGACAGGGATGATCTCAATGGAGTATGGGTTCGGGGGGCCAAATATGGCAATTGTGACAGCTTGTGCGACTGCTAACAACTCCGTCGGTGAAGCTTGGCGTATTATTAAGTTCGGGGATGCGGAGGCCATTCTGGCAGGAGGTGCGGAAGCCTCGATTAGAGATATGGGGCTGGCTGGTTTCAGCAATATGCGAGCGCTCAGCTGTCGCAACGATGAGCCCGAACGTGCATCACGACCCTTTGATGTCGATCGCGATGGATTTGTGATGGGGGAGGGGGCAGGAGTGGTGATGCTCGAAGAACTGGAGCATGCAAAAAAACGTGGAGCAGAGATCTATGCCGAGCTTGCAGGTTACGGAGTAAGTGCAGACGCTCATCATTTGAGCGCTCCTTCGCCAGATGGGAGTGGTCCTGCTCGCGCGATGCAGATGGCCATGAAACACGCGCGGGTAAATCCGGATGAAATCGATTATCTGAATGCTCATGGGACTTCTACGCCCTTGGGCGATATCGCAGAGACCAGAGCGATCAAGGTAGCATGCGGCAATCATGCCACCAATGGCTTGGCGGTCAGCTCGACGAAATCAATGACGGGCCATCTGTTGGGGGCTGCAGGTGCTGTGGAACTTGCCGCCTGCATCATGGCGGTCAGGGAAGGGGTTCTTCCTCCCACGATTAATCTTGAGAACCAGGATCCCGAATGCGACTTGGATTTCGTGCCGAATGAAGCACGCGAGGCGAAGGTGCGAGTTGCTGCGAGCAATGGCTTCGGCTTTGGTGGGCACAATGCCACCCTCATTGTGAAATCTTTTGAGGGGTAGAGTCACCCCACGATCTCAACGAAAGCCTGGCAAGCCGGACGAAAAGTCCGTGAGAACGCTTCAGGCGGGGTCTTCCTGAACTGAATTGGCAGCGGCAGCGGCTGCAGCAGCCTTGCGCTCCTCTATTTTTCTCTCTGCGGACTCAGAGATATAGCGCCACCTCACACGGTTGCGCTTGATTGCGCTGCGGGCTTTCCGGACCTTTCTTTGCGTCGGGGTCTCAAAAGCTCTTCGGCGCCGCATCTCCTCGATGATGCCTTCGGTATCAAGCTTCGTCTTCAGCCGCTTGAGAGCCCGGTCTACGGATTCTCCCTTCTTTATGTCAATGCCGCGGTCGTGACTGTTCGCCATGGAGTATTACAGAGTTTTCCCAGTGACTGGGGGCGCGGAGCCTAGGGGCGCCACACCGGAGCGTCAAGCCGAGATTTACACGTAAAATAGCCTAATTCGGGCAAATTCTACGGGTTTCGTCTGACGTGCGCCAAGCTATCCCTGCCGACCGCAGCAGGCTTTGTATTTTTTGCCCGATCCGCAGGGACACGGTTCGTTACGGCCTACCTTTATACTTGGTCGGCGCTTTGGAATATTCAGTTTAAGCTGACCTCCCTCTCCTTGTGCTCCACCAGTGGCCTGACCACCTCCTGGGCTGGGAATTCCCCCGGTATTTTCGGAGTCCCTGTCATTCAATTCGAGAGGAAGGTTGTGTAGAAACTGCTCGAACTTCTCGAGGTTGGTAGTGCTCCGGAAAAGATTGCCAAGGACCTCAGCCTCGATTCGGTCCCAGAGAGTTACAAAGAGATTATAGGCCTCGTTCTTATACTCAACGAGAGGATCTTTCTGCCCTTGCGCTCTTAGGCCGACACCCTCGCGAAGGGCGTCCATATTGTAAAGGTGCTCTTGCCATAGTTTGTCGATGGAGACCATGACGATGTGTCTTTCCAGCTGGTCAAGAAGGGCAGGGTCTTCGACTTGCACCTTGAGTTCATATGCCGCCTTAACCTTGCTGATGATGATAGTGCTGATTTCGTCGGCTCCCATGCTCATCATACTCGAGGGCGACTGTTCCCAGTGGATCGGGAAGGTCGTATTGGCCCAGCCGATCAATTCACTGAAGTCACTACTGTCACCTTCTTCTTGCTCGAAGTATCCTTCGACCTTCGCAGGGATGACTTTGTCGATGATCTCATAGATCATTTCACGGGGGTCTTCAGAGGTAAGAGCCTCATTTCTGTAGCCATATACAGCGGCACGCTGGCTGTTCATGACATCATCGAAGTCGAGAACGTATTTCCGCCGTCGATAATGAAGTTGCTCTACTCTTCTCTGAGCGGTTTCAACGGACTTGTTGAGCCACCGATGCTCGAGAGCTTCGCCATCTTTCATGCCGAAGCGATCCATCATGTTGGTCATTCGGTCAGCTGCCGCGAAGTTACGCATCAAGTCATCTTCAAAGGAGATGAAGAACTGAGATGCACCCGGATCTCCCTGACGGGCACAACGTCCCCGTAGCTGGCGGTCAATCCTTCGGGATTCGTGTCTTTCCGTTCCGACCACCATAAGCCCACCTAGCTCAGAGACGCCTTCAGAGAGCTTGATGTCAGTACCTCGGCCGGCCATGTTCGTTGACACGGTGACCGCGCCTCTCTGCCCGGCACTGGTGACGATCTCCGCTTCCTGACGATGGTATTTCGCGTTGAGGACGGAGTGGGGTATCTTAGCGCGCTTGAGCATTCGGGAGAGAGTCTCCGAGGCATCTACTGAAGCGGTCCCTACGAGGACTGGCTGGCCCTTCTGGTGGGCCTCCTGGATCGCGGTAATTACAGCGTTGTATTTCTCCCTTCTCGTTTTGAAGACTTGGTCGTTACGGTCTTCCCGTTGATTAGGCTCATTGGGTGGGATCGGCAGGACATCGAGATTGTAAATATCAGAGAATTCCGCGGCTTCCGTTTCGGCAGTTCCGGTCATTCCCGCCAGTTTTTCATAAAGGCGGAAGTAATTCTGAATCGTAATTGTAGCGTAGGTCTGCGTCTCACGTTCAATTTCAACGCCTTCCTTGGCTTCCACGGCCTGATGCAGTCCGTCGGACCATCTCCGGCCGGGCATCTCACGACCGGTATTCTCATCGACAATGATCACCTTGTTTTCCTGAACGACATACTCAACATCCCGCTCAAAAAGGCAGTAGGCCTTGAGGAGCTGTGAGATTGAGTGCATTTTCTCACCCCGGCGATCCAGACTTGCCTCAACCTGTTCCTTGGCTTCCAGTGCCGTTTTCTCGTCGAGATCTGGATTGGCATCGATTTCGGCAAAGGCTTCCACCAAGTCGGGGAGGACGAAGGCTTCAGGATCACCAGGCGAGAGAAACTCGCGCCCCATTTCCATCAAGTCGGCATCGTGCCCTTTTTCGTCGATAGTAAAAAAGAGCTCCTCCTTAATCGCAAAAAGCTCTTTTTTCTGAGTATCCTGATAGAGTGCCAACTCACTTTTCTGGACCAGACGGCGAAGGTCCGGGTCCTCCATCGACCGCATAAGCTGACGATTTCGCGGTTGTCCCAGTTTGATCTTAAAGAGGCATCGTCCGGCCTCCTCCTCATCCCCATTGTCTAGGTGCTTCTTAGCTTCGGCAGCCAGTTCGTTACAGAGTAGATTTTGTTTCTTAACGAGCTGCTCGACCAATGCTTTGTGCCGAACATACTGCTCGGTCGAGGAGTTCATCACCGAGGGGCCGGAGATAATGAGAGGGGTTCGAGCCTCATCGATAAGAATAGAGTCGACCTCGTCAATGATAGCAAAGTAGTGAGAACGCTGGACCTGTTCATCGGAAGAGGATGCCATTCCGTTATCACGAAGGTAATCGAAACCAAATTCTGAGTTGGTTCCGTATGTGATGTCACAGCAATACTGTTCTCTTCGAATTGGAGGAGCCTGCTGATTCTGGATACAGCCCACGGTAAGCCCCAGATACTTAAAGACTGCACCCATCCACTCAGAGTCTCTTCGTGCCAGGTAATCATTTACCGTGACCACATGAACGCCCAGCCCGGTCAGGGCGTTCAGAAATACAGGGAGAGTCGCTACCAAGGTCTTTCCTTCCCCGGTTTGCATTTCCGCTATCATCTTACGATGAAGAGCTATCCCTCCAAATAGCTGAACGTCGAAATGCACCATGTCCCATGCAAGAGGCTGGTCGCAGACGTCAACCGTCTCTCCAACGAGACGCCGCGCCGCATTTTTTACGACAGCAAATGCTTCTGGAAGAATCTCCTCGAGATATTTCCGCCTTAATTCAGGAAACCGATCTTCGATGCTACGGAAGGACTCCTTGGCATTTTCGATGGAGTCAGGATCAGGTGTTACGCGTTCTGGGAGACTTGGAAACTCATCCCGGAGAGATGACATGCGCTCACCTACGGCGATGGCCATTTCGGAAAGCTTGTCCGCATCTAACTGTTCGATCTGACGCTTGGTGGCAGTCTCAAGGGGAAGATACCTTCGCAAGTGCGTCTGCCATCCTTCAACCTTGCTGAGGATCGCCTCTCTGGACTCGCCTTGCAGGGACTCTTCGATGCGGTTTATTCGAGCAACCATCGGCCGCATGCGCTTGAGTTCGCGCTGGTGTTTCGATCCGACGATTTTCTGGAGAATCCACTTGATCATGAGGTAGGAGAGCTGTGAGAGCTGAAAGTCCTAAGGTAGCTGGGTCAATACACGGAGGGAGGGCGAAGGGCAAGGCGCGGTACAGTTAGAATCTTGTTTTCAAGGTTCCATGCGGCCGATTTGATTTGAACGGAGTGTCTGTGGGTTAGAATTTCATCCGCCTGATCTGAATTGGGTAAGGATCGGCCTTTCATACCGCAGTTGCCGGGAGATTCGCTACCCAGTGTCGGTTAAGGTGCCTCGAGCACCTCCACAAAAGCAGACAGGCCTAGATGCTAACAGCGTTGAAGCCGCCATCTACTATCATTTCGGTGCCAGTGATAAATCCGCCAGCTCGGTTTGAAGCGAGTAGCAGGGTGGCGCCCACCAGCTCGTGAGCCTCACCAAAACGGTCCATCGGGGTGTGACCCATGATCTGGGCTACTCGGTCAGGGGTAAGGACTTTACGATTTTGTTCCGCGGGGAAAAATCCGGGCACCAGAGTATTTACCCGGATTCCGTGAGGTGCCCACTCCCGGGCGAGGTTACGGCTGAGATTGTGAACAGCTCCTTTTGATGCGGAATAAGTAAAGACGCGCGAGAGAGGATTGAGGCCAGAAATAGACCCAAGGTTGATAATTGAACCCTTGATATTCTGCTCGAGAAAGTAACTGCCGAAGCTCTGGCATCCCCGGAGAACCCCAGCGAGGTTGATATCAATGATATTGGCAAATTCTTCCTCCGTAATATCCAGAACCGGAGTAGGGGAATTGATTCCAGCACCGTTGACGAGGATATCGACTCTTTCATGCTGTGCGATAACCTCGTCGCGGAGGTTATCGAGACCGGCTCGGCTACTCACATCGGCTGCAACAAAGTGTGCTCGGCCACCCTTGGAGGCAATTGCATCGATGCGGGCAATTGCCTTTTGCTCGCTTCTCCCGACCAAGACGACTTCTGCCCCTGCTTGCGCGAGCCCCTCCGCCATCGCTCCACAAAGTTCACCAGTGCCGCCAATGACGACGGCGATCTTGCCTTCCAGAGAGAATAGTTCGGAGAGAAATGCGGGCATGGGGGCGGGTTCTAAAGGTGGAGAGAAGACAGGTCAATCGCACGGTGGGGCTCTCGATTGGGCAAAACTTCGCTGGCTCTGAGATTGGGTTAGTAAGGGTATTGTGGAGGCCCATTAGCTCTGGCAGCACAAATTACCAAGATTTGGACAATTCGAGATGTCGTATGAATTTTGTAAAAATATACTATATCTTGTGGAAATAGGGTTCTTTCCTTGCTCGAGTTGGGGTCCTCCTTTATTTTTTACGCGCACGCCGGAATAACACTAATGCATCTAAAATCTCTCATTCTCCAAGGGTTTAAGTCATTCGCTGAGCGCACTACCTTTGAGTTTCACGAAGGAATTACCGGGATTGTGGGGCCTAATGGTTGCGGAAAATCCAATGTGGTTGATGCCATTCGCTGGGTTCTGGGGGAGACCTCTGCCAAAGCGCTGCGGGGTGGTGAGATGGCTGACGTCATCTTTAATGGCACTGACAAGAGGAAAGCTCTACCGATGGCGGAGGTAACCCTGAATCTTACGGAGTGCGAGGACTCTCTCAAAACGGAATATCATGAGGTGGCGATCACACGTCGGGTTTTCAGGGATGGAAAATCGGAATACCGGATAAACGACAGACTGTGTCGCCTCCGCGATATCCATGAGCTCTTCATGGATACCGGCATCGGTCGGTCGGCATATTCGATCATGGAACAGGGGAAGATCGATTTACTCCTTAGTGCGAAACCGGAGGATCGTCGCCAGGTGTTTGAGGAGGCTGCCGGGATTACCAAGTTTAAGAAGGAGAAGAAAGAAGCACTGCGGAAACTGGAGTATACGGA
>DFWB01000299.1:0-1719 GCA_002380675.1 Akkermansiaceae bacterium UBA4145 | reverse complement strand
GCCAATCTTCTTAGAGTCCATGATGTCCTTGAGGAACAAGGAAGACGGATCAACTCCCTGAAGCGGCAGGTAGCGAAGGCGCGGCGTTATCAGGCACTCGCTAATGATGTCAGAATTCTGGATACTCACCTGAGCCAGAAACGATTCAGCGAGGAATCTGCTGCGAGGGAAGAGCTGATGACCTCCCTGAAGTCTCTGGAAAAGCAGAGGGCAGATCTGGAGGAGAGTCTTCCAGAAGTCGAAATGGAAGTTGTAAGGGCGAGGGACAATGCAACCAACCTTGAGGGTGAGCTTTCTGAGCTTCGTCAGCGGCTTTCGAATCACCAGAATGCGGCCAAGGCTGCAGGAAGTAGAATTCTCTTTAACGAAGAGCGATGCCGCGAACTGCAGGAGCGAATTGAGACGAATCGGGGCGACTTGGAGGCGGGGGGTGAAAAGCTCGCCCAGCAGGAGCTAGACTTTAATGTTTCCAAAGATGAACTGCATGTCCTGCATGAACGAATCGAGGAGCGTAGTGGAGCTCTCGTTCAGAAGGTGAGTCTGGTAGAGGAGCTGAAAAACCAGCGTGAAACAAGTGCGGGTAGCCTGCATGAGGCTCGCGAAGAATCGAAGAGACTTGAGGCAGTGCTTGCCTCTGCCGAGGCGAAAATCGAGAGCGCTGAGCTGACTTCGGCCTCGAATCGTGAACGCCTCCTGCGCCTCTCCGAGGAAGAGGAAGTTCTGCAGGTGGAAATGGTGGAGTTACAGGGGACAGAAAAGGATCTGACGAAGAAGATTGCCGAGGAAGAAGATAGAACCAGGCAAATTGAGGAGCAGAAACTAGCTGCCGAGAGGTCTTACCAGCATGCGAGGGGTGACCTTGAGGCCTGCCGGGAGCGTTGTGGGGAGCTGGATCGCGATCTGACGGCTCGACGGTCTCGTCTGGAGCTGCTTCAGCAGCTTCTGGCGCGGGGTGAGGGACTTAACGAGGGAACCCAGCGGGTGCTGGCAGGTCTGGATGATCCCAGCTTGATACAGCCCGGATTACGTGGTGTTTTGGGAAGCAAGCTCCAAGTAAGGAACGGTTTTGAGCGAGCGGTAGAAGGAGCGTTGGGGGCCAACTTGGAGGCGATTCTCGTTCGGGATGCGGATCTCGCCGATGCTATTCTGGATCAACTTGCCCAGACTGGGCAGGGCGAGGTTTCCTTGATCGCGCCGGAATGGGTTGGTCCCGAGTATGACAGGCAGCTTATGACTGTTCCGGAGGGAGCAGAGTGCTGGGTGGCAGACTGTGTCAACGCGGAACAGGAAGTGGGCTCGGTCGTGGCTCGCCTTCTAGAGGACGTCCTAGTTGTGAAGGACCGTCCAGCGGCTCATCGGCTTCGGACCCAGAACCCTTCATGGTCCTGTGTTACTCTCGCAGGAGAGATCGTGAGTGCAGAGGGCGTTTTTCGGGGAGGCCGAGCGGGAGGAGATGCTGGAAAGTCCATACTTGAGCGGCGCAAGGAGGTGAAGGAATTGGAGGGTGAAGTTGAGCATCTTGCCTTGGTTCTACGTGAAGAAACGGACAAGCTTGATAGCAATACACATCAGGCTAATGAGCTTTTTGCCTCTGCGGAGCAGGGAAAAGATCGTCTGCAAAGGCAGCAGGTTGAACTTTCTACGTTACGCGGACGGGCTTCACTGGCGGGGCAGGAGGTCACATCATTTGAGAGTAAGCTTGGAAATGTTCATCGCGAG
>DFWB01000198.1 GCA_002380675.1 Akkermansiaceae bacterium UBA4145 | reverse complement strand
AGCCGAAAGTTCCGATTGACGAAGTCGTGGACGAAGAACGTCAACATATTGACGAGGTCGCTTTGTTATATGACTTGAAGGCACTTGCGTTGCAGACAGATTCTACGCGGGTTACCACCTTGGAGACCGGCCTAGGTTTTCGTACTGCGGAGTTGGATCTGGGGAGCTATCACGGGTTGTCTCACCACGGGAAGTCTGCAGACCGAATCGGGCAGCTGAAAGTTGTGGAAGCTTTTCTGGCTACGAAGCTCAGTGATTTTATCTCCAGACTCAAGGAGGCGCAGATTTTTGACAATACGCTTGTCGTCTTTGGCAGTGGCATGAGCGATGGATCGATCCATAGCAACCGCAACCTTCCAGTCCTTCTGGCCGGGGGTGGACTGAAGCATCAGGGCCATGTGATCTGCCCTGCGGAGCAACACAAGAGAGTGCCGCTATCAAATCTATGGTTATCCGTTCTGCACTGGTTTGGATCTGAAGCAGACCGGTTTGGCAGGAGCACAGGAACGTTCTCCCCGATGGAAATCGGATAGGGTAAATCATGAAATTCATCATTTGCGCCCTGTTCATGATCGGGGTCAGTCTGGTTGCCGTCGCTGACGAGGAGATTGGTGCGTTTCTGAATAGGCACTGTATCGAATGCCACGGTGGCGAGAAGCAGAAGGCCGACCGCCGATTCGATACCCTTCCCTCCAGAATAGGGTCGTTTGATGATGTGGAGCGCTATCAGGAAATCGTCGATCAGCTGAATCTTCAAAGCATGCCGCCTGAGGGCGAGCTCCAGCCTTCAGGGGAAGAGAGGGCAAGGATGATTGCGCGCCTGACTCAGAAAATCGTTTCTGCATATAGCGAGCTGAAGACTTCAGGGGGGCATAGTAGTCTCCGACGTCTGAATTCGTGGGAGTATCGACATACCATCGGCGATCTGCTGGGGCTCAATACGGAGGTCTGGAATCCGGCCGAGAATTTTCCAGCAGAGGTAGTGGTTGATGGGTTCGACAACAATGGGGCGGGGTTGGTCACCTCCGGCCGGTTGATGGATCACTACTTTGTTGCTGCTGAAGAAGCGATTCGTCGGGCTACGCAATTTGGAGACCGCCCGCTGTCACGAAATTATACGCAGAAATCCCCATTTTACTTTAGTGGGAAAGGTTTCGAGGACCTCCCAAAACTCTTCAAAGTAGATCGCTTCCGCTTTATTCCGGAAACACCATACACGGATCTCTACGGCCGCCATTACCGAGGTGGGCACATTGGATTCCTGCCCCTTTTGAGGCAGGGGGGCGTCGCCTACAGCGGCACCTATACCATAAGGGTTCGTGCCGCAGCTGTGGGGAGTGTTCATGACTACGGTGAGGCGCTGGGCGATTTTCGAAACGGTGATCCACTGGTAATGGAAATTGCCGCGGTAGACCGGCGAGGAAGTGTCGAAAGCACGGGAAACGTCTCAAGGATGATATCCTTGGCAAGCGTTGAGTTAACAAATGAAAAGCCAGAGTGGTTTGAGTGGAGGGTTTACATGGATGCCGGTTACGAGCCGGAGGTTCGCTTTCGTAACGGTCCTCTGGCAGCTAAGCGCTTGGTTCGGCTTCTGACTACAAAGGCTGCTGACAAACCGGAATTTAAGCCTTTTGTCGGAATGAAGGCTGGCATGGAGAAGGCGCATGGCGTTCTCAGGGCCTATAAGGGACCTCGTTTACGGATCTGGGAAGTTCAGATGGAGGGACCGCATGTAGATGGCTGGCCTGCTGCTGGTCACCGGGCATTGTATGGTGACCTGGGGCCTGACGACTTGAACTCAGTCACTATGACCCGGCAACTCGAAGCCTTCGCAGAAAAAGCCTTCCGACGTCCACCGGTTGATGGAGAGCTGGAGCCAATCCGGCGACTCGTAGCGGGTAAGGTTGATGAGGGGATGAATCCGTTGTCGGCCCTTCAGCTCGGGTGCCAAGCTATCCTCTGTTCACCTGGGTTCCTGTATTTAAATCTTGGGGAGGGTGAAATAGACGAGGTGGCCTTGGCTTCGCGCATGGCGTATTTCCTCTGGTCTTCCCCGCCTGACAAGAAGCTGCTCATGCTTGCAAGAGCTGGTGAATTGAAAGCTGATTTGCCGGCGCAAGTGTCCCGTATGCTTGCCGACTCTCGGTCGAATCGATTGGTGACGCATTTCGTGCGTCGATGGCTGGACCTCGACGGAATTGGGGCCATGCCGCCATCTGCAGACTTTTTCGCTTACTACCGGGACAATCTCGGATCCGCGATGAGAGAAGAGACGGAAATGTTCTTTCGTCATCTCCTGCACAATAATCTTCCGTTAAGCGAATTCCTTGATGCCGACTACTCGTTTCTCAACCGCGAGCTTGCTTTACACTACGGTATCGAAGGGGTGCAGGGGAATGCTCTGCGGCGAGTTTCGTTGAAAGGCAGTGGGCGTGGCGGGCTGATCGGTCAGGGTGCGTTCCTGACCGCCTCGGCGAATGGGGTGGATACCTCTCCCGTGGTGCGTGGTGTTTATATGCTGGAGAAGATGCTGGGATACACGCCGCCACCACCACCTCCCGACGTTCCCATCATCGAGCCGGACATTCGTGGAGCGGTCACTGTTCGGGAGCAACTCGAAAAACACCGCGAAGTCGCGACCTGTGCGGAGTGTCACCGCAAGATTGATCCCCTCGGATTCGCATTAGAAAATTTCGACGCGATTGGAGGGTGGCGTGATTCATACGAGAAAAATAGACCGATCGATTCCGCTGGCAAACTTCCGGGTGGAGACTCCTTTCGGACGGTATCTGAGTTCCGAAAACTGCTGCTGGAGCGTCAAGGCCAGTTCAATCGAGGTCTTACCGAAAAACTGATGACCTACGCCTTGGGGCGTGAGCTCGAAGTCAGCGACCGCCCGGGTATCGACGCGATTCTCACTGATCTCAATGATGCCGAAGGCGGTCTGCGTGACCTTGTGCGCCTGATTATACTCAGCGATCTCTTCCTGAGTAATTAAGCGATCAGGGGCTGGCTTAAAGGGGAACTTCAGAATATTCCAATGCCCATTCCCGCATGAACCGGACTTGTTCCGGGACAATACGGTAAATGATCAGGTCCGGATTGCTACTGCTCCCAAGATATTGCCGGAGGAGTGGGTTTTCCTCCCAAATTTCATTAATAAGGGATTGCTCGTTTTCTCCGAGGGGATGGGCCGCTCCGGTGATGCGAACCTGATCGTGGCGTTGAGAGAGATAGCAGAGCTCTACGTTAGGGTTGGCAGCAATCTGGGCAGTCTTGTGATACCCCTGGAGGTTGGCCACATAGATCGTAAATCCGTCCACTCGCACCGGTGACACGGGTCGGAGGCGAGCTTGATCGCCATCAATGGTGGCCAGCATTGGGAATTTAGCTTCCTTAATGACCTTGCGGGCCAGACTGGGGAGTTCTTCGGGATCGAATGGGTCTGGGAGAGGCTTCGGCATCGGGTTTGGAACGACTCTATCGCCGGGCTATATGCGACTGCGAGCGCAATCCGTGACTTCCGCGCTAAAACGTTCTAACCTGCGGAAGGTTTCCCCTGTATCTCGTGCGCCTTGTCTGGCTTTTTCTCATCCTTTTTCTTCTGGTCCTGCTCCCTTTTGCAGTCTGGGGAGATCAGTTTTCCGGGTATTTCGATCTGCAGAATACCAGCGCAATGCTCATCAAGCCCGGTAGGGCATGGGCCTGGGTAGTGGGCGTGGTCCTTCTGCTCCTGGATCTGGTCCTTCCGATTCCCGGGACGATCGTGATGTCTGCACTGGGTTTTATTTATGGGCCCTTCGCAGGCGGAATAGTTGCAGGTGCCGGTTCTATGCTGTCCGGCCTGCTCGCATACGGATTTTGTCGGAAGTTTGGCAGGCCAGCTGCACGTTGGATTACAGGAGAGAAGGGTCTCGCCAGAGGAGAGGTGCTCTTCGGAGGTGCTGTGGGTGGTTGGATGGTTGCTCTCTCACGCTGGCTGCCAGTGTTTCCCGAGGTTATCTCCTGTGTTGCTGGGTTGACTCGGATGCCTTTCCGCCGATTCTGTTCGGCCCTAGCATGTGGAAGTCTCCCCCTCGGGTTCGGCTTTGCTGCAATTGGAGATTGGGGGCATGAGCACCCCATGATCGCTCTTGTCCTGAGTGCGGGATTGCCACCATTGCTCTGGATCGTCCTCGGCCCTCTCGTTATGAGGGGCAGGGAGAGCCCGAGAGGGGAATCCCCCGAGATAAATTCGTAATCTGATGTTGAATGCGGATGGTCAGACCGTTAGGAGGGGAGGATGAACAAGCTGCGGGCGGCTCTATTTGTCATGGCCGGAATCACTCTTCTCACTCTGCCGTCCCATGGTGACACCAGGAACAAGAAGCGGATTGTTCCGCCAACCCGGAAGGGAGCAGCGTCGGAGTTGCCAACCATTCGCAAAGTGGGAGGGGACACGGTTACGGTTGGAAAGAAAACATATAAGGTGACGAGTTTTACCAGGATTCTTGTGAATGGAAAGAAGGCCAAGGTAACGGATCTAAAAGCCGGGATGCAGGCTTCGGTAACCGGGGGTGTTCTCCGTTACGGAAAAGGCGCATCAGATACCATCTACAAGGCTAGTCGAATTATAGCCAAGACGGATAACAAGCTAGAGGACAAGCGCAGGGCGTTTAACAAAAAACAAGCCGAACGAGCCCGGGAAATGAACCGGCGTCAGAATCAGGGACGCACTCGCCGCTAGTCGGGATGGGATTTTGAGCAGGGCGACTATTCGGGTGAGGCGCTACAGTTTCACGGGCTATATTCGACCTTCAACCGAAGAAAATGTGGAGATTGATTCCTCTGTTCATCCGAAAATTGCACCCGCACTCGCCCGTTGAAGGGAGGATCTAAGATCACAGAGCCTACTCCTGAGAAGGAAGTGCTGTCCGATTTTGAAAGCAGGGTGACCCATTCCTCAAGATCATCTGATCCTTCAACCGTGTAGACGATATCATCTGAACCGTATCCATCGACCGCAGTAGAATTTACAGGTAGATCAAAGGATATGACATTCTGCCCACCGTCTCCGATAGCAATACGCGGGAGGGAGGAAGGACCATTGAAGCCAAGGTCGAGAAAAGGGTCCAGGCCTAGACTGAATTCCATGAGGGCGGTCAGGCCATCGCCGTCACCATCCTCGAGAGCAGTCAGTTCATGAAAGGCGAGCCACTCCGGGAAGGTAGTGGGAATAAGAATGCCGCTTGTGTCAGGTGTTCCGTTGATTGCTGCGCTTTGACCCCAGCTGAGTTGGGTGTCAAAATCCCGGGAGAGAGGAAGAGGTTCCTGTAATTCCAGAGAAAACCCTGACCCAGCACTGGCAGGCCACCAGCTAGGATCGTATCCGAAGCGCAGGATTGCAGCATCGAAAGGCACGGGTAGGGAGAGGGTGATCGTTTCCCCGCTGTTATCAAGATTCCCCTCGAATACGCCTGCCACATTAAGAGATCTTCCGTAGCGGGATTCGAAGGCGGCGAGGTCTCCAACAACAAGAATTTCTTCTCCGGGTTGAAGTATGATGGAGGGAAAGGTGAACGAGATGCCGTTAGTGAACCTGACGCCGAGTAGGTTCAGCTGAACTGGTCCTGTATTCCTGAGCTCGAGAAATTCGTAGGGCTTTCCACCCAAGGGCTCATACATGATCTCGGAGATACGAAGGTGGCGAAGAAGCGCGAGTGCGTTCAGAAAGTCAGGATTACTGGATGCCTCCTCCGTGTCATTAGAAAGAGCGGCTGTGGGTAAGCTGAAGTAAGAGAAGCCGGTAGGGGAAGGAGCCCAGCGTCCCTGCGATATATCGGAGCCCTGTGGGCCAAAGATGACTTGGTCGATGGGATTTCCTCTTGGATCGAAAAGGAGAATGCGGTCTCCATCGGCGTCGAGAGCAAATGGCAGATGGTCCGAACCGGCGGCAGTTTCCCGGTCAGCAATCAGCTTGAGATATCCGTTGCCGGAAATGAAGCTCAGAGGAGGAAAGGAGTGGCTCTGAGGGTTATCAGGATGATCGCTTACTCCGAGGCCCTCCAATGCGACCGGAAGGGGGTCGGGGTTATGGATTTCGATCCAGTCATCACGAAAGAGAACCTCTCCCTCTGCCATCCATTCATTGATGAGAAGTGTTGCAGGATCTCCGGTGCGCTGCCTGAGGTTTTCCTGGCCAGGAGTTGGTATATTCAGGTGCCATTGGTCCTGTTTGTCGCGACCGATGGAAAATCCTGAAACCTGTGGACCAAATTCGATGGAATCAAGAAGGCCGGCTCCTCGAGCCGGGGCATCAAACAGGTAGAGGCCCTCACCGGTTGCGCTGAGAGAGAAGCCAAGGTGAATCCCGGAGGTGC
>DFWB01000162.1 GCA_002380675.1 Akkermansiaceae bacterium UBA4145 | reverse complement strand
GCGATTGGTCCCACAAGGAAGTGGGAGGTGATAGGGCCGCTCCACGCCGTCAGTCCCCGTCCATTGCGGGCTCTCGCGGTGATTGTAGTCGTTCCGTCTACAGCAATCGGTTCTCCAATATTAGCGAGCAACGCACTGCCGGAGGCGTTGCCTCCAGGAGCGCGTGGATCTGTGCCATCGGTGGTGTAGTAGACCACGCCATCGCCGACGAAGGAGAACTGATCTCCCACCTCGACAACGCCGGGCTGCCGCCTGTCCTGATCAGAGCTGAAAAGAGGCTTGGCGGTATACTGTCGGTCAATCCAGCCAACTCTTGTTCTCAGCCACTGCTTTAGAGTTCGGACCTCATTGCGGTGACTGGCATTGCCCCACTTATTGTAGTTTCTCTCGGCGGGGCTGCGACCGATTGATGAGTCGTTGGCACCAAGCGGGTCCCTTCCATCGATTTGCCGTGCAAAATCGTTGATGATGCTCTCGATGTTCTCGGTAGAGAACACATTTTCCCGCAGGTCCTGCCACAGGTCCGTATGGGCCTGCCGGAAGTCGGGTTTGCTGAGAACCTGCCCCCACCAGACGTAGCGACCGTCGCTCCATGTTCTGCTTGAATCTCCAGATCCATCCCACTGGGAAGGGTTGTTATCCCGGCTATCGGTAGAGCCCATGGTGCGGTCAAAGTCCCAGATGGGACCCGCTCCGACCTTCCCATCGTTAGTGTCACTGCGGTGCTTGTAGTAGTAGCCGCTGAGGCGAAACCCATCGACGTTCATGGCCAGGGTGTTGAGCCAGTGATGGCGTAGCCATGAGAATTGATCGATGTACTCGGTAAAGTGCTTTCCGGTGCTCGGGTTGATTCCATTGCTCGCACTGATGGCGGCATTGATTTCATTCATATGAGCGGTAAGCCACGATCTCTGCCGGCTGGATACCTCCCGCTCTTTAGGTTCAACCCATCCCAGAGTTCCCAGGCCTGCCACGCTGAATCCACTGTCCCCGGGATCCAGGCGGTCCTTCTTGAACATGTATCCGCCCGAGACTGCAGGCTCTCTTGAATCTCTGGGGTCAATCCTTGCCACGGGGACCCTGCCATCGTCCCGTTTGATTTTTTCAATGAGGGAATACACCCCAAAATAGGACCCAGAGTAGGTAAGGGGGCCACCGCGGACGTTATGCACGACTTCAACAAACTTAGTACGAGTCGCGTATTCACCGGTCTGGCGACTCAGTTCGTACATGAGATCATTGCGCATGAGTGCCCGGTCAAATTGATACCGCCCACTCAGAATCCAGTCGGATTCACGGGGCATATCGAGGGGAGTAATTCCCTTATCGAGCCCCTCTTCGTCGCGCGCTTCTACCGTCATGGAATATTTCGGCCAGCCGAAGGAAGAGGATCCTCGCCGTTTGAGACCTACCCGGGTGTCAGTGGCGAATTCATCTGTAATCCGAGCCCTGCCCGTTTCGGGATCGGGCTCGATAATTGCCATGAAGCCATCGAGGTGGGTGTTTCCGCCCGGATCTCCTCTGTTCCACGTTTCGATGATGAGGATCGGCAAGTTGGAATTGAATTGCTGAAGAACGGATTCTCCCACCTTCAGGAAGCTTCGCATCTTGACGGGGCCCTGCGCATTATTTTCACCGAAGACCCGTGCTCTGATCTGAATTGAGTTATCGATTGGAATAGGGCCGGTATAGCGAGGAGAATTTGCGTTCGGTTCTGAACGGTCCGTGGTGTAGCGGATGACTTCACTCGGGAAGGTGCTGGAGAGAGTGACTTCGAAGTTATCGACAAAAGTCTGACTGCGGTGAGAAAATACCACCTCGCTGGTTGGGAGCTGCTCCTGGCTGCCGTTACGCTGACCCGGAGTGGGATTCGTGAAGTAGGCGGATTCGCCCAGTTCGAGTGACAGGGTGCGGATCACACTAAGTTGGGGTCTGAGCAGCAGGTCGTCATCGTCCGCGGAGGAATTCATGAGATGCAGGGAGAGAACATTCGCTCCTGTCCTGAGCCGGCTGAGGTGGCTGTTGAGTTGGATTGTTTGGAAATCCAAGGCCGCAGAGTCGGCGCGGTCGCTTAATGCGCTGGAATTGAAAACGGGTGCCCCGGGAGCATTCAGGGAGGTGACCCGGACACCATTGAGGTAGGCGACAAGGCCATCGTCGTATTGAACATCGAGGGAGAGACTGAGAATATCGTCCGTGCGTGCGAGATCAAAAGGTATTCGGATATAGACCGAGGAATTACGATCGAAGGCGACCTGCTCAAGGTCACTCGCGATCAGTTCCCGATAGCCCGTGCTCCGCTCGTACCCGGCCCCGAGGAACCCGGCACTCCACAGATTGTCGCCGAAGTTGACCTGGGTCCAGCTGAGGCCCAGACTGTTGTCGGTGGGCACGTAGGTCCTGCAGGCGGAATCCACCCCGATGAGGATCTCCTCACTCGTGACCGGAGTCTGCTCAATGCCAAAGGACGCATCGTCGAATTGGGCAGGGTAGGTAGGCGTAAAGTCGTCGAGGATGGAGGCTCCATCGGGAGAGACGAGAGCGAGATACTCACCGCTGTTGTCGAGACCGAAATTGGTATGAAGTTCCTGACTGGTGATGGCGCGGTCCTTTCCGGAGGCAAAGATCACCAGGAACCCACCGGGGAGGAGAACGGTGTCGTTGGGGATGCGCCACTTTGTCGGGTTGTCCGGATTGTCGGTGAGAAAATGCCCTCCAAGATCGTAGGGGGCGGGATCGGGATTGTAGAGTTCGAGCCAGTCTTCCCATTCGCCGTCCTCATCTCTCAGCCCCGATTCGTTATCGGCGAGAATTTCAGAGATGATTGGAGCTCCTGAAGAGGAAAGAACTCCTGCGATGGCGAGGAGGACGGAGAGGGCTCCCGTAGCCAAGAGGGTTTTGGAGGAATCCATGGTATGGGAATAAGGTGCGGGGAATCAGCTGGCAAGCCTGCGGATGGAAAGGGCGTTCGATTACCCTATGAGAGTTAACTCATTTCGATCAAGAATGACTGGAGTAAGGGCCTGCCACAGTGAGAATTGGTAGTGGTGATTGACCGGAGGTGACGATTGCGACAGCGTTCGCTAGGTCGATTTTATGGCGGGTTCATCGTTCAGATTTCTAAAGGGAATCCTGATGCTATTCAGTGTCGTGGTGTTGTTGATCGATAGTGTCGATGCTGGAGAGGATGACTGGCCGAGGTTTCGCGGCTCTGGAGGGACTGGAACCGCTTCCAGTTTTGATTGCCCGGGAGGAGTGGATAAAACTGCGAGGGCATGGTCGGTTGCCCTGCCGGGACCAGGTACTAGTTCTCCGGTGGTGTGGGGCCAACGGATATTTGTGACCTCGGAAGACCGACTTGGTGGCGTCGTTCATCTCCAATGTCTTCGTGTAGACGACGGGAGTGCGTTGTGGAAGAGGACCGTCGAGGTTGGGCTCTATCGGACCCACAAGATGAATAACACTGCAGCAGCGACCCCTGCTGTCGATCAAGACATGGTGGTCTTCAGTTGGTACCAATCCAGTCGCAAGGTGGCAGTTCTCTCGGCATATTCTCATAAGGGAAAACATCTCTGGGATTATGAGATTGGATCGTTCAAAGGAGCCCACGGACTTAATCTGATGCCTGTCATCCATGACGGGGCAGTCCTCTTCGCGCACCTCCATCAGCTGGGTGGGTACGT
The DNA here is from genome assembly GCA_002380675.1 of Akkermansiaceae bacterium UBA4145. Taxonomy (GTDB): domain Bacteria; phylum Verrucomicrobiota; class Verrucomicrobiia; order Verrucomicrobiales; family Akkermansiaceae; genus Roseibacillus_B. The sequence goes on along the minus strand of DFWB01000162.1, from coordinate 777 downwards.
GGCATCAATTAACGGTGCAACTGGCCACCCAGATTGGAAAACGCCGTATCCAAGTCCCAGTCCGAAGACAACCTATATGACTCCGCTGATTCGCAGACAGGATGCAAATCCTTCGCGCTTCGAGGTGGTAGTTAGTAGTACCAGTACGGGGGTGTGTGGTCTGGATCTCGAAAATGGGAAAGAAGTGTGGTCGCTCCCCGGTATTTTCAAGGAACGCTGTATCGTTTCTCCGGTCAACATTCTGGCAGGGAGCGGAGCTCCAGGTTCTATCATCACTGCGGGATGCAAGAAAGAGGGGGGCAATAATGTCTTTGTTGCACTTCGTCCGCCAGAGGGCGGAGAAGGCCGCGCCGAGTTGCTGTGGCAGCTCGAGCAGGACGCTCCCTACGTGCCTACCCCGGTTTCGAACGGAAAGACTCTCTTTGTTTTGTCGGACCGGGGGATGATTCAGGCAGTTGACCCGCAAACAGGGGAGGCGCAGTGGGCCAAAAAGCTCCAAGGAAATTTTTATGCCTCTCCCCTGCTCGCCGGGACAACGATGTTGTGCCTTTCGCGGGATGGGGAGATGTATTCCATAGATGTGAGTGGGAAGCCCAAAATACTAGGGGTCTATGATCTTGAGCCCGGGGCTGAGGTCACATGGGTGGATTCCAGTCCTGCCTTGGGCCGCAACAGCCTGTTTTTGCGAGTTGGGGCCCGCCTTGATTGCTACCGGAGTCAGTAGGCGTGGTCGGTAGGGCTTCGGGGGGAGCATGCGGCCGGGCAGGCTCAGGCAAC
>DFWB01000360.1 GCA_002380675.1 Akkermansiaceae bacterium UBA4145 | reverse complement strand
GCTCACGGACCTCCGAAATTGATCGCTAAGGGAAAGCACTTTCCGTTTATCATGATCGCCCCGCAATGCCCGAATGACAGCCATAAGGGCAGGCGCAATGCCAAGTCGTTCTGGTGGCACCCCGAAGGGCCCATCGACAAGGTGAAGAGCATTCTCAATTTTGAGACACAGAGGCTGGGAAATGTCGATCCCACCCGAATTTACATCACTGGCCTGAGCATGGGCGGCTTTGGAACTTATCAGATCGTAAGCCGTTATCCGGACTACTTTGCTGCTGCCGCTCCCATATGTGGGCACGGCAATCGAATTGAGAACAAGGAGGCTCTACAGAAAGCCTTCGCCAAAATCCCAGTATGGGCCTTCCATGGGGACAGGGACAACGTAGTCCGCCTTGCCGAACAGCAGAAGACCATCAAACTTCTCAAGGAGGGTGGAGCCGATATCAAATTCACGATATATCCGGGGGTCGGGCATGACTCGTGGACCCGAACCTACAACGATCCCGCACTTTACGAGTGGCTACTCGCCCAGAAAAAGGGTCAGGCGAAGCACAAGACCAACCCTTAAGACCTTTCGCAAAGGAACTTGTCCACGGCAGCCCCATTCCCTCCTACCCCCGGGGCCGCCTTGACAGGAAAACCTTAGTCCCCTCGAAACACGGGAACTCGCCAATTCTCCAGACCTCTACCGGCCGTCCTCGGAAAGAATCCGCCATTCATGGTGGATCTAATCCATTCTAAACTGAGGGACGAGACGGAATCCTCTAAAGGATAAGAAATCCCAGCCTCAGGTCAGGGGCGTCTCTGTAAAAATGGAAAGCCTCCCATCTTCCGTCCTGCAGGATGACTCCAGATCCTGATACTCCTTGGCTCTGTTATACATCGTGAAATACACAAACGGGTCGCGAAGCACGCTTCGCTTGAGCCGCGCGTAGGGGTCTCCCGGTTGAGACATCATGAGAGAGAGGTGAACCTTGTGCTTTTTCTCATACAGGTAGGCGATTCCCTTCAAGAGCTTCGCGACGTCACCCACTTCTCCTGTGAAATGAATCGGCCACAAGATCCGTTCCGTGATCTTCATCGAGGCTACCAACTTGAAAAGCCCTCTCGGCTTCTCAAGAGTCAGATCAAAATAATCTCCCCAGTTGATGGCCAGAGCAGCAGCACGAATTTCACCATTCTTCCCTGGCAGCATGTAGATCCTACTCGTCCTGCTGTAGGATCGTAGTCTCTCAAACATCTCCCTGAAAGATTCGTACGTGGCATACTGCTGCAGGAGAAACCTATCCCCTCTCTCCAGAATCTTCTCATGAAACTTCCTTATTCGGCTATCATCCTCGGATATATCCACCAGTCTCTCACTCCATCTCCTGCTCCGGAAGAGCCGGTTGATCTTGATGTAGGAATCTACCGGGAATTGATCGTATCCTTTATTGAATAAGCGGGAGAGTGTCTCCATCGATCGCTGCATCCCCCGATTATCCTTCCCAAAGTTAGCGTATCCGACATTCACCCCGTTGATCTTGGTTAGCTCATCGAATATGGAAAAGATTGTCGCGAACATTCCACATTGGCGGTAAAGCGACTTCCCGTTTGTGCTGAAAGTGCTTACTCGGAGAAGATTGTAGTAATAGGAAGGGCGCAAGGCACCGGAAGGATGGTCCATGTAGTCGAAACTGTTTATATGAGCATATCCGGCTAACCTGTAATTTTTCCTTCCCGCGTGATCCCTCTCCTGTAGTGGGTGCAGACAGAGAACTACCAAAGCTCTTCCATTGATTGAAGCAAGTGAGACGGGAAGGTTTCTGAAGTAGACCCTGAAGGTTAGAAGCCCTTGCCCCGTCTGCTCATTAAAGTGCTTCTCAGGAACAGATATCACCTCCCGGCATTGCTCCTCAAAAAAGTCACGGGAAGTGTTGAGGCCAACATCTGCGAGGATCTCACCAATCCTTTCAAGACTCCGCACGGGAACGACTAGTAATTCAAGGTCCTCTTTGAAGCGGTCAATCACCTTGATCTCGATATCATCGCAACGCAGAGATTCTTCTGGATGAAAATCCATCCGACCTCTCTCAAGAGGACGGAAATAGCGAAATGTGCGGATCTTCCTCATGGCGACTTACAACCAGATTCTTGTAGTGCCTTATTTTCCCGAAATCCTCAATCATAACGAACAGATCTTAGTCGCAGACGATTAGTCGATTACCAACTACAAGCTCATCGTGATTTCGATAGGCAGAGGCGGCAGATCCCTGGAAGGTTCACTTGATCTTCGACCTTCATCATGCAGCATTTGGATAACCCATGAGAGTCTTCTGGATTGTTTTCTTTCCCACTGTGCTTGCCGCCATGATGGGACAGGCGACACCTCCTAGCAGACTGGTCGAGAAGCACCCCGCTCTCCACCCTCTTTCGCCGGAAGAGGCCATGAAGCACATTAAGCTTCCTGCAGGCTATCGGCTCGAGCTTGTTCTCTCGGAACCTCAAGTCCGTGAGCCAGTCGCCATAGCGTGGGACGGAAACGGACGGATGTTCGTAGCCGAAATGCGCGGATACATGCAGGATATTAATGGGACCGGAGCTCAGGATCCCGTTGGTAGAATTTCCCTGCACGAAGACACCGATGGCGACGGCAGGATGGACCGGCACTCGGTCTACCTCGACGGACTGGTGGAACCCAGAACCATCCTCCCCGTTGATGATGGACTACTTGTTGGGGAGCCCCCGGACCTCTGGTATTGCAGGGATCTGGACGGAGATGGGATTGCAGATACCAGAAAAAAGGTCTTTGACCGGTTCTCCATGCGCTCCAGCAATGTCGAGCACAAGGCGAATGGCCTGCTATGGGGAATCGACAACTGGATTCATGTTTCCCAGCACGGTCGACGTTACCAGCTGACCAATCGTGAACTACAAAGCGAGGGGGTCGTTGTGGTCGGACAATGGGGCCTGACTCGTAATGACGAGGGGCGACTCCTCTTCTCGACCAACGGAACTCCCGCAATCGCGCTTTTCGTGCCTCCCCGCTATCATCAACCGGATCCCCGGAGGCAAATACGGCGCGGACCGATGGCAGCGGCTATCCGTGGAATGGGGAACTATCAAAGCGTCTGGCCCGCAATGGTTACTCCTGACCTGCAAAGCGGACCTGGCATGGCTCGATCCGAGGACGGCACCTTGAAAACGTTCACGTCCGCCTGCGGGCAGCTCGTGTTCCGCGGAGACCGCCTCGGCGATGGAATCAACGGCGACTATCTCGTCTGTGAACCAGTTGGCCGGCTTATTCGTCGCTCGGCAGTGCGCTACGCCGATTCAGGTCATATCGAGTTGACCAACAGATACGAAAAAAGCTCCGGAGAGTTCATTTCCTCCACAGATGGAAATTTTCGCCCTGTCAATCTCTCGACCGGGCCTGACGGCTGCCTCTACATCGTGGATATGTACCACGGGATCATTCAAGAGAGAGTCTACATTACAGACTATCTGCGTGGAGAAATTCTGAAGGCCGGATACGAAAAAAATGTCGGCCGGGGACGAATATACCGGGTGATTCGAGAAGGACTTACCCCGGGGCCCAAGCCTGAATTATTGACAGCCAATCCTGCCAGACTCGTGGAAAGTCTGGCTCATCCCAACGGCTGGTGGCGCGACACCGCTCAGAGCCTGCTTGTGACCAGACGAGAGGTCTCAGCTACCTCCGCGCTGCGGAAGATGGTAACCGATCACCAGGATGACCTTGGGCGGCTCCATGCTCTCTGGACCCTTGATGGTCTCGAGCAACTCGACAAGGAAACTAACTTTATCGCCCTGGCTGATCGCGACCCCCGAGTTCGCGCCGCAGCGATTCGCGCCATGGAACGACTTCTCAGAGAAGATGATCCATCTGCTTCTTACCGAAGAATGCAGACCTTACCAGATGATCCGGATTACTCAGTCCTTGCGCAAGTTATTCTCACTGCTGGCAAAACCAATCACGAGGAAGCGAAAGACCTTATCGCCAGGTGCATCTCAAGAGACCCGATGAACGAGCGAATTCTCAATGCCGTGGCGGCGGCCTCGCCACGCCGATTTCTTGTAGACTTTCTCTCCCTTCTCTTCGATCACCCTGTCTTTCATGGTGATCTCATCGAGGAAAAGGCCGTAGCCCAACTGGAACAGTGGCAACGCTATTGCGTTACCGGAACAATCTCTGGAGGGGACCCCCTCAGTGTCGAAAAGCTTCTGGATCTCATCGCACAGGCAGAAGCGCCCAGAGCACTATCCATGCTACAGACAATCGCCAGCACGATCGTGTCCCCCGGACGAAAACCGGCACGGACCAAGATGATCAAATTCGCGGCCAAACCTGTGAGCCTGACCTCGTTGGAACAGCGCAATGAACCAGCAATCCGTGAGCAGCTTCAGGCAATTGCCTTCATGTTCTCCTGGCCGGGCCTGACAACTTTCGGGCGGGAATTCGCCCATCAATCCACGCCCCTGAGCGAGGAATACCAACTTCTATTTGACCGGGGACAGGCGATCTATCGAGAGCTCTGTACCACCTGCCATGGCCCCGACGGGCGAGGGCTGATAAGCCCGGACGGCAAGAATCTGCTGGCCCCTCCACTCCCCGAGTCGCCTCGCCTGGAGGAAAACCGGGAGGCCGCCATTCAGATCATGCTACACGGCCTAGCAGGCGAACTCGATGGCACTGCCTATGAGGGGTTGATGGCCCCTTTTGGCGCTACTAACGACGATGAATGGGTGGCTTCTATCCTGACTTTTGTACGCCGTGAGTGGGGAAACTCAGGCAGCGTAATACTTCCGTCACATGTAGCGGCAACCCGGAAAAAGTTTCAGAACCGCACACATCCTTGGAATCAGAGGGAGCTGAACTGGAAACTACCGCAAGATAAGTAGGACAACCCTTAAGCTCATAAATTCTTTTTGGGCCTTCCCGCGCCTCAACTCAAAACCCTCCCGTGCATGAAGCCAATCCAGCTACTGATATTTTTTACCACTATGGCGACCTCCCTTGTGGCAGAGAGTGTCTGGAAACCTGATAACACACCTAAGTCTATTCCCCCCGGAATGTTTCAGCTCGACCCATCCCTCGAGGTGACGGTCTGGGCCACCACCCCTCAGCTCTACAACCCAACCAACATGGATATCGACCACGAGGGTCGAATCTGGGTTACCGAAGGAGTCAACTATCGGGGGAACAAGGGACAGCGACCGGCCGGCGACCGAGTTGTCGTACTGCAGGATACAAACGGAGACGGAAAGTGTGATCATTCTCACACCTTCGTTCAGGAGCCCGGCTTTATCGCACCGCTCGGGATAGCGGTCTTCGACAACATCATCTATGTCTCTCAACCCCCGGACCTTCTCGCCTACACTGATGTCAACCGGGACCTGAAGTTTGATCCAGAGATAGACAAGAGAGAGGTAATCCTCACAGGCTTCAACGCCATCAACCACGACCACGGCCTTCATTCTCTGGTAGCTGGTCCGGGTGGAAAGTTCTATTTTAATAATGGCAACTGCGGAGCAGTCTTCACCGACAACTCAGGCAAATCCTTCTACCTCGGGGGCACCTATGGCAGTCGGGGACCAAATTGGCCGGCGGACCATCTCTCTACGACAGGAAAAACCTCCGACGATGGTCATGTATGGATCTCTGGATTTGCCGTTCGAATGAATCCTGATGGGTCCGGAGCCGAAATCGTCAGTCATGGACTTCGCAACTCCTACGAGCAGATCCTCACTTCGTTCGGAGACATGTTCCAGAATGACAACGACGACCCCCGGGGATGCCGCACCTCATTCGCACTTGAATACGGCTGCGCGGGCTATTTTACGCGGAGCGGAAAACAGCGAAACAAGGCAGTCCGTCGGCCCGGGCAGCCCTACGACCGAGTGCACTGGCGGCAGGATGACCCAGGCACAATGGATGCCGGAGACGTCTATGGTGGAGGGGCTCCCACAGGGATCACCTTTTATGAAAATGGGGCCTTGGGAAAGAAATGGAATGGTTCTCTCCTGAGCTGTGATACCGCTCTCAACACTATTCTGGGCTACCGCCCGAAACCCACCGCAGGCACCTTTGAGCTGAATCGTTTCGACTTTCTCACGGCCAATCCTCGAAAACAATATGATGGGGCGGACTTCGTGGGTGGAGGACCCAAAAACAATGATATCGAGAAAGTTGCTCCCAGCTTTTTCCGGCCGAGTGATGTAACTATAGGCCCGGACGGGGCGATATATTTCTGTGACTGGTTTGACCCACGTGTGGGAGGGTCCGGGCATATGGACAGCTCTTTCTCAGGCACGATCTACCGAGTAGCTCCGCACGGATTCAAACCCGTGATTCCTGCAGTAGACATCACCACCCTCACTGGCCAGATCGCGGCCCTGCGAAGCCCTGCAGTCAATGTCCGCTACCTTGGTTTTCGCGGACTCCGTGCCGCTGGAGGAAAGGCTCTCCCTGCAGTAACGGCGCTCCTTGCCGACCAGAACCCATGGATTGCAGCACGTGCTGTCTGGCTTCTTCCTTACCTGGGTGAAGAGGGGGTGCAAAAGTGCCTCTCCCTCCTGGGGAACAAGGATTCACAGCAGCGTGTGGTCGCCTATCGTGCATTGCGCCGGGCGGGGCATTCCATGCTTCCTCATGCCAGGCGTCTAGCCACCG
>DFWB01000242.1 GCA_002380675.1 Akkermansiaceae bacterium UBA4145 | reverse complement strand
GCCAAGGATGCAGGCGTGGTTGCCCGGATTCACTACCAGCCGATTCTGCTTACTCAGGTTGATCGCCGGGTCGAGGAGAACCTGTGGCGGTCAGGACAAAAACTGGAAGGTCTCCCGCGAGATGAGAGAATCCTTCTCAGGCGCGCGGCCTTGAACGAGCTAATTGACCTGCACCTTCTCCGCCTCAAGGTTCGGTTCAGTCAGTCCGAGGTGCCGGTAACGGACGACGAGATTGCATCTGAACTCGCCTTGTTTACTGCGCGTTTTCCCAGTGAGCAGGCTTACCTTAGCTCCTTGGAGGGAATGGGGTGGAGCGAAAAGGAACTACGCTATCGGATTGCGGCGCGGATTCAGCAGGAAAAATACCTTTTCAGTATGATAGACGTCACGGTTGGAGAGCAGGAGGCAGAGATTTGGTTTGAAGAAAATAAGCAACGATTGGCTCACCCTGAACGAGTGCGAGCGAGGCACATTTTCCGCTCAACCGCAGGTCTGACGGGTAAAAAGGCTGAGGAAGTTCCGACTGTATTGAAGGGCGCGCAGACTGAGCTATCGAGGGGGGCTAAATTTGATGAGTTAGCCCGGCGGCTCAGCGACGATAAAAAAACAAGGCTGAACGGGGGTGATCTTGGTTGGCTACAACCTGATCGCATACCCGAGGGTCTTCGGAATGTTCTCTTTACGCTGGAACTCGGTAACGCTGTGCTGGTTCAGACCAAAATGGGGTGGCACCTCGTGGAGGTGCTTGAGAAAAGGGGGCCAAAAGAGCGAACATTCGCGGAGGCGCGTAAAGAGGTTCTTGCCGCTCTTGAGGCGGTAAAACGTAGAGACGGGCTAAGGGAATACCGGAAGGGACTTCGAGAACGGGAAAAATCCCATATTGAAGTCTTTTTCGACGTTCTCGAGAACGGTCTGTGAACCGCTTTCTCTACGCAAAAAACAAGGCCGGCGTTTTCATGCCGGCCTTGCTGAAACTGGTAGTTTCCCCTTTTGTTAGCTTCCGGGTTGCGGCTGCTTAAGAAGAGCTTCAGGGCTTTCACCGTCCCATGCATCGGCCTGGGAGGAGAGGATATCTTTCTTGGACCCATCCAGAACCTTACCGTCGCTGAGACGCATGCGCATTGGCTTGGTGGATCCATCAATTCGCACTACAATCACCTTGTTCTCCCATAAATCTGGATCCCATTCAGAAGTACTTTTCTCGTAGCCGTCGATAAGGAGCGGTCGGCTAGTACTGTCGAGGTTAGTCTGGTCAGTGATGTAGGCCCAGTGCACGTCACCGTCCTGGAGAATCTCCTGCGGCTGCATCCGGCCCCCCTCCTTGACCTTATCGTCTGGGGCGCTGTTCGAGCCCGCCGCCGGTGAATTTTTTACCCAGAATATAATCTCGGACTCGGTAACCCCGGAGAGAAACAGTTGTCTGAAGAAATCATTTGAGTAAGTCGTTCCGGTTCCTCCTTCTGCTACATCCTCAGCGGTATCCTCGTTGGGAAATTGACCATCAAAATCCATTGCGAACCCATCGAGTGCCAGCTTCACCTGTTTAGCATTGCTGACGGCCTCTGCCATAGCCGCGCGTTTCAGAGCCCTGAAAATCTGCGGTGTGGCGAGTGCGGCGAGTGCTACGATAATCGCGATAACGACTAGAAGCTCCACCAGAGTGAAGCCCTTTCGTCTGCTGCTTGTTCCAATGTTCATTTGTAATCCGGGTTTAGTATTTTTTTGTAGGCTTTGTGCGGTAGCGCTGACCGATCTTACTTGAAGGAGAGGACCCCAAGAGAGTGGGCAGATACTAACTTTCCGCCGGGCCGTCACAAGGGGAAAAGCTCAGGCGCTACCTAAATCGGGTAGAGATCCCCCGTGATCCTGCCCTGCGGCGAGGATTGCCTCGCGCTGCAAAGCTACCAGATCTTCGGTGCCTTTCCGCGAAAGTCTCAACATCTCCTGCATTTCGCCGGAGGTAAATACGTTCTCCTCGCCGCTCCCCTGAAGCTCCACAAAATTTCCGTCTTCCGTCATTACGACATTAAAGTCCACCGAAGCATCTCTGTCCTCAGGATAGTTCAGATCGAGCACTGGGAGGCCGTCACAGACTCCCGCGCTGACCGCCGCCACCAGCTGAGTCAGCGGAAATTCGGTTAATCCCCCGGTGCCAATAAGGCGATTTAATGCTATAGCGACGGCAACACATCCGCCGGTTATGGACGCTGTTCGGGTGCCTCCGTCTGCCTGAAGGACGTCACAATCCACCCATACGGTTCTGGGCCCAAGTTTTTTAAGGTCCGTCACCGCCCGGAGGGCGCGGCCGATCAAGCGTTGGATTTCCGAGGAGCGGCCATCAAGTTTACCGCGGCTGATGTCGCGGGATTTGCGGTCATGAGTTGAATAGGGAAGCATACTGTATTCAGCGGTAAGCCACCCTCCCGGAACAGCCTGTGACTTCATCCAGCGCGGGACATCCTCCTGAATAGTGGCAGCGCAGATGACACGAGTGTTCCCAAAATTGACTAATACCGAGCCTGAAGCATGCGGCGCAACATTGGGAACGAAGGAAACAGGGCGGAGTTGATCGGGAGCACGACCATCTGGACGAGGCATGGGGCGAGAGTAGTCACCGGCGGGAGGGCCGCAAGGGGGGAAACAGGCAAGAGATTAATATTCCGTCTTTCCCACTTTCACAGTCCGTTAATGGTCCGTTATATTGCAAGCGTGGGACAGGTCGGGGAAGACATGGAAAAGTGGGCGTCCGATGTCATTTTTGGACGAGCTCGAGGCTTGGGCGCCGCGATCACACGGGTGCTCTTCAGGGGGCTCTCCTATCTGTTTGGAATGATTGTTCAGTTCCGGCTGGTAATCCACCGGAAGCGCTGGAAGCAGCAGGCCCAGTTAGGGACCCGAGTGGTAAGCGTGGGAAACCTTACGGTCGGGGGGACTGGTAAAACCCCCGTGGTTGAGCTTCTGGCTCGCTCGCTCAGGGAGCGAGGTCGTAAAGTCGCCATCCTAAGCAGGGGATATAAAAGTCGTAAGCTGGATGAGCCCCAGCAGTGGGGCGATCTTGGCGTCGCAGAATGCGAGGCACTGCCAAAGATTGTCAGCGATGGCGAAGAGTTGCTGCTGGACGCAGTTTACGCGGGGGATGAACCTTACATGCTGGCAAAGAACCTTGAGGGGGTGCAGGTCGTAGTAGACAAGAACCGGGTTAAGGCAGGACGTTTCGCCGTGAAGGAAATGGAGGCAGATATTCTCGTTCTGGATGACGGGTTGCAATACTTGGCTCTGGACCATGAGTTTGATCTCGTCCTCATTGACCAGAATGCACCTTTTGGGACGTCATCTCGCGCCCTTCTTCCCAGGGGGACATTACGAGAGCCTCCTCGAAATCTCTGCCGTGCGAGCCATATCATGATTACAAAGTGCCATGGGCTGACAGAGGAGAGTCTTCTTTCGTCCCTGAGAAGCTATAATCCTGTTGCGGAGGTAATGCAGACGACACATGCGCCGAAATACCTTGAGAAGGTTTTTGGAGAGGGGCGGCTTCCCTTGGAGGAGCTTCAGGGGAAATACGTTGCGGCAATCAGCGGAATCGCGGTGCCAGAGAGCTTTGAGAATTTGCTGGAAACGCTGGGTGCGACGGTAGAGTTCCATCGGGTCTTTTCGGATCACCACCAATTCCGGCAGGACGAAATCGACCGCTTTATGACTCGCTGTGTTGAGCGAGACATCGAGTTGATTGTCACCACGGAGAAGGACGCAGTGCGCTTTCTCGAGCCAAGTGAGCTGGACGTGGAGATTTATTTTTTACGGATTGAGGTAGAAATCATCGATGGACAGGATGTCTGGGATCGTTTCATAGGGCATCTCGTCGAGCCAACAGAGAAGCCTGCGGGGGATCGGGCGGAGGAGAGGCTTCTGCTGGATCCCATAGGTTCTTGAGCCGATCACGGGTGCGTCCTACGTTCCCCAAAGAACAACGCTGAGGCTGGAAGATGCAGGAAACGGAATGGATCGTAGCAGAAGTGCCTGAGGGGGTCAGCCCCGATGTTGCGGGGAGGCACGGCCTGCCGTTCATTCTGCGTGTTCTGCTCGCCCAGCGTGGTTTTACGGATGCCGCACAGCTTGAGCCATTTCTGCGTCCGCGGCTTAGCGATTTGCGCGACCCTTTTGAGCTTCCCGATATGGATCTAGCTGTCAGGAGGATTTTGCAGGCTGTGGATAGCGGCGAGCCTATATGCGTTTTTGGAGACTACGATGTAGACGGGATCACGTCCGTGACGATTCTTTCCGGCCTTCTTTCAGAATACGGGTTGAAGGTTCAGCCGTTTATCCCCATTCGAGGAGAGGAAGGATACGGGCTCAGTGATCCTGCGGTGGAACGTTGCCTTGGCTCCGAGCCGAGGCCTTCACTCCTGATCACGGTGGATTGCGGAACTGCTTCCGGGGAGCAGATACAGAGGTTGGCAGCGGAAGGCATCGACGTGATTGTGGTCGACCATCATGAAACCGGGCCGGGGGGGCGGCCTCCCGCGGTTGCGGTCGTCAATCCCAAGCTGGGGGATGATTACGGATACCTCTGCTCGGCCGGAGTTGTTTTCAAGCTTGCGCACGCACTTCTCAAGACGCGGCGGATCGAGGGAGTAGACCTGAAGGATATTCTGGATCTTGTAGCGGTGGCGACAGTGGCGGACATTGTGCCGTTGGTTGATGAGAACCGTATGCTGGTTCGTCACGGGCTGCGGCGGCTCCCGCAGACTGTCAATCTTGGGCTGAATGCGTTGATGGAGGTCAGTGGTGTCAGCGGATACGCCAGCAGTAGTGACGTCGGATTCCGAATCGGCCCTCGAATCAATGCGGCGGGCCGAATGGATGCTCCTGAGGATGCCCTGAAAGCCTTGATGACTGATTGTGAAGAAGTGGCGGCCTCGATGGCCGAACAGCTGGACGAGCACAACCGGCGTCGCCAGAAGCACGAGCAGCAGATGCATGAAGAAGCTCTTGGGCTGCTTGAGGAGGGAGCATCGAGTGATGGGGCCCCTGTGATCGTGGTGGGATCCCGGCAATGGCATCCCGGGGTAGTGGGGATTGTCGCCTCCAAGCTGATGCGGACCTACCATAAGCCTTCGTTTGTGATTGCTTTCGGGGAGGATGGGTTTGGCAAAGGGAGTGGTCGCAGTATTGAAGGGGTCTCGCTTGTGGATGCGATAGATGCCTGCAGATTGCTTCTTGAGGCAGGAGGTGGACACCATATGGCAGCGGGGATCAGTCTACACGAAGACAGGCTGGACGAATTTCGGCAGGCGTTTGGGAACTACGTGCTGGAGACCACCACCGCAGAGAGCCGGCGACCGCGTCTGCATATCGATGCAGAGGTTCCATTTGAGGAGCTGTCGCTGGATTTTCTTGCCAGCTATGAGCTCCTGCAACCCTTTGGCTCAGGCAACCCCCAGCCGGTTTTCATGTCTCGCGACGTGTGGCTTACGGATTCACCGCGCCACTTGAAGAACAAGCATCTTCGACTTGCTCTCCGCCAGGGACTTGTGGAACGGGATGCGATGTTTTTTGGAGCTGGTGGACGGGAGCTGCCCGACCCTCCGTGGGATGTCGCGTTTACCATAGATCGCAATTTTTTCCGGGGTCGACTCTCCCTGCAGATGAGCGTGAAAGATATCCGTCGGTCCCAATGAAGACGAGCTGCTGCCTGGGCGCGAATGAGCCTTTACCTTGGACAAGGAAAGGCGATGAGAGGAAATGAACGAGTGGAATCCAGACCTAGCGCTGTCCTCCTGTAAGCTTATCGAGCCCAAGGAGGTGGAGGCGCTCGGGGAAGCGAATGTCCATGTGGTGGAAGACCTTTTGAACTGGTTTCCCCGGCGATATGAAGACCGGCGTTGTTTTGATGCCTTTCCTGTGCATGTCCCGGGAGAGGCAGTGTGTCTGCGGGGAATGGTGGTGGATTCAGCGAAAAGAAGATTTGGGGGCCGCCGTCAATTTTATGAGATTGTCGTTGAGGGATCCGGCGACAGCCTGCTTTCCACCAGCAGGCTCACCTGCCGGTGGTTTAACATGCCTTACCTGCACCGAATGGTGGCGGTGGGCCATGAGGTTGTCATTTATGGCAAGCCCAAGGAGCAAGGCTCACGCATGGTCATGGACCATCCAGAATTTGAGGTGGTTCAGGATGAGGGAGGCTCTTCGATTCATCTTGAAAGGATCGTTCCGATTTACCGAAATATATCAGGGATTCCAGCTCGGCGATTTCGGGAGTTGCTCCATGAGGTTCTGGGTCGTCTCGACTTTGAACGGGAAGAGGAGCCTAGTCCCGTTTTTGACGATTGTTCCCGGGGAGAAATGTTGCGAGATGTTCACTTCCCCGGGGAATTGGAAAAGGCTCGCATAGCCAGACGAAAATTTGCCTTGGAGGAATTCTTTCTGCTTCAGTTAAGGGTGCTCTGGCGTCGGCAACGGTTTCGTTCGCAGCCGGGGAGAATCCAAGGTCGGAAGACCGCGCTTCTTCGCTCGTTTCATGAAAGCCTGCCCTTTGATCTGACAGATGCCCAGAAGCGGAGCGTTCATGAAATCACGGCAGATCTCCGTAGTGAGCGCCCCATGAACCGGCTCTTACAGGGAGATGTGGGATCGGGAAAGACCTTCGTAGCGATGTGTGCCATGATACTCGTTGTGGAGTCAGGCAGTCAGTCAGCTCTCATGGCTCCTACCCAGATTCTGGCGGAGCAGCATTATCTGACATTTCGCAAGTGGCTCTCTCCGCTGGGGATTCGAGTCGCCCTTGTTACCGGTTCGAGGAAAGAGAGCGACCATCTCGACCTTGAGGGAGAGCCACAGATCGTGATTGGGACCCATGCGCTTCTCTACGATAATGTGGATTTCAGAGATCTGGGCCTAGTGGTCATCGACGAGCAGCACAAATTCGGAGTGACCCAGCGAAGCAGGCTCATTCAGCAGGGGCTGATTCCAGATGTCCTTGTCATGACAGCGACCCCGATTCCGCGGACGCTGACTCTTACGATGTATGGAGACTTGGATGTCTCGATTCTGGACGAGCTTCCTGCCGGCCGGGGAAAAATCATTACCGGGATGCGGCAGAGGCCCAAAGTGAGCGATGTAACGAAGTTTCTCCGGGAGCAGCTGAGTTCCGGCAGGCAGGGATACATTGTGTATCCGCTTGTTGAGGAAAGTGACGCAGTGCGGGCGAGTTCAGCCAAAGGCGAGATAGAGAAGTGGGCGAAGCGCCTGCGAGACTATGAGGTAGGCTTGCTTCATGGGAAAATGAAGCCCGAGGAAAAGGAAGAGGTGATGTCTCGTTTTCGAGATAACGAAATTCAGGTTCTGGTCGCCACAACTGTTGTAGAGGTCGGCGTGGACGTTCCCAACGCGAATGTGATGGTGATCTACAACGCGGAGCGTTTTGGCCTTGCGCAGCTCCACCAGTTACGAGGACGTATTGGGCGTGGTTCCCACCAGAGCTACTGTATTCTGGTCACAGATGGAAAGAATGAAGAAGCGAAGAGGAAGTTGCAGGTTCTTGAGGCTACCACGGACGGTTTTAAAATAGCGGAAGAGGACCTTACTCTCCGGGGTCCAGGAGAGGTGCTGGGGACTGCACAGAGCGGGATGAGCGACCTGCGCTTTGTGGAGTTTCTGGCTGACGGAGAGCTGGTGAGAGAGGCAAGGCAGCTGGCCGAGGAAATGTTGGAAGGTGACCCAGAGCTGGAGGAGTCTCCGCGTCTAAGAAAAGAGGTGGAAGAGATGAGGGAGGAATCCTGAAGGGATCGCGCCTAATTCTCAAGAATCTCGACCTCGTATCCATCAGGGTCTGTGACGAAGGCCATCTTGCGCTCGCCCGCTGCGAACTTTTCTCTCCATTGGCCGGGCCAGATATCGATGCCCCCAGCTTCGAGGGCGCCGCAATACTCAATAATGTCCGGAACCCCCACACAGGTATGCATCAGGTCTTCAGGAAACTGGACTTTAAACCCCGGCGAGTAAGTCAGTTCAAGAAAGTGCTCGTTCCCGGGCAGGTGAAGGAAGGCCAGCTTATTTCCCTGAGGGGAGTCTTTCCTTTCTCCTAGCTCGAAACCCAGCTGTTGATAGAAGGAAATTGAAGCTTCAGGGTCAGAGACCCGGATCCGGGTATGAAGAAACTTGATCATTAAGTAAGTAGTGGAAAGCGGGGTCGGGGAGGCAAGGACAGAATCGCACGGTGAGCATATTTACTGGCCTGAATGGAAGAGAAGCCCGGGCTGGAACAGATTGCCTCTTGCTACGCTGGAGGACCAGCAGTAGTAACCGGTATCGGTTTGCAGTCTTTCAGCCTGACTCTCGCGCTCCGCTATCTCAACCCGAAGCGGACCTACTTCTCGCTTATCACCCTGGTATGTCTTCTGGGTGTGGCGGTAGGGGTAATGGTGCTCATTGTCGTGCTGGCTGTGATGGCAGGGTTTGAAAGAGAAGTGAAAAGCCGGCTATTGGGGTTTTCTCCGCACATAGAGCTTAGGAAGGAAGGAGTAATTGTCACCACGAGCGATGGGGGCATGGTTACGGGAACCTTGGCAGGAAGGAGCCCTTCGGGGATCTCGCTGCGTCTCGAGCCGGGCCTCGAGGATCCGATAGCCATTCCTTCCGAAGACATCGTTTCTCTTGCAAGAACGCCCCTTCTGATCCGGGAGTGGGGCAATCTGCAGGCACGTGTGGAAGGAATCGCGGAAGTGACAGAATCCTATGCCCAGCTCAGAGATTTTACGATCCTTGAAAAGTCGGATCGATTTGCCCCGATAGAGTTTCGGGCGATCGACACTTCCAACGAGCAACAGATGGCAGCTTTGGGAGAGCTCATCCTTGATGGTGGCACTGCGGATGTGGGTCTTGATGAAAGGGCTGTGGTTGCGGAATCGACTGCAAAAAATTTCGATATATCGGTGGGAGACAGGATCTTACTTCACTCTGCGCGTAACCTGCAGCAGATGGCGAATTCGTGGAAAATTACAGATCGGCAGCTGGTCGCAAAGGAGCATGCCAGCCTATTTGATCAGGCTCGGAGGGACCTCGCTCAGGAAATGGTGGCGAAGGAAGACAAAGAAGTGTTTGATTGGGAATTTCTGGCGGGGCTTTATGATGCCTTTGACGGGCTTCGAGACGGAAAAATACGGCCCAGCGAGCAAGAGATCCTGACCACGGTTCTTATCATCCTTCAGGAAGGAACTCGAAATGAGGAGAGCTCCACGTTTGCCCTGGAGGCAGGATCATTGCAGAGGATATTGGAGCAGTTGGATCTTCTTGCCCAAATGGACCGCGAGGTAGAGGACGGGAGATTGTTGCGCGGTTTGAGGGAAGTTGCCCTGCCACGGGAGCTTGAGGTGGTAGGAATCTTCCGGACGAGTCAGCACGTGATGCATCCCGCGGTCTTCGTGCCCCTCGCCACGGGACAGGAACTAAAGAATATGGAGGGAGGGGTCGAGTCCCTCGGGGTTCGGGTTACTGACCCCTATCAGTTGGAGGAGGTTAAGGCCCGGCTTGAACAGGAGCTGGGCCCCTCGTGGTCTGTGCGCAGCTGGCAGGACCAGAACCGCGCATGGGTTGAGCTCATCGCTCGTGAGCGGATGATGATGTATTTTGCGCTCTCATTCATCGTTCTGGTTTCCGCATTTTGTATTATGGCAGTGATTTTCACCATCACCATCATGAAGAAGCAGGAGATCGGTGTCATGAAGGCCTTGGGCGCGACGCCCTTCCAAGTCATTCGAGTGTTCACTTTCCAGGGGTCGATCGTGGGTTTGATGGGAGCGCTGCTTGGAGTTGGACTGGGCCTCCTTGTGGTGCGGTTCCGTGATCCGATATACCAGATGCTCAAAAGGGTTGGATTTGACGTTTTCCCTGCCGAATTTCACGGCATTGATGGGCTCCCCGCTCATGTCAACATGCAGGAAGTCGCTACCGTTGGCATCGGGGCCTCAATTCTCTGTGTTATCGCAGCTCTGATTCCCGCCTTTTTAACATCCCGGCGGGACCCTGCGCGCTGCCTACGAAATTACTAGGTTACTGCCTGATGGAAATTTGGATTGCCGAAGGGGATGGGAAAAGGGGGCCCTTTGAGACATACCTCGTAAGAGGACGGATTGAGGAGGGAGATCTGTCTGGCGATGAGCTCGCTTGGCATAAAGATCAGGATGGATGGGTGAAGTTGCGGGAGATGGACGTCTTCCGGTCATCGTTTGAGATCCCGGGTGAGGATGTGTCCGGCGCTCTCCCGCCACCGCTCCCGGTTGAGCCCTACCCTTTTCTCAGGTTCTTTGCTCGCTGGTTTGATATATCGCTCTACCTTCTCTTCTTTTTCTCTCTGTTCCGGCTGGCAGGTCAGGACTTTGTCCCGATGGCCCTCGGGCCATTCCTGTATCTCTACTTTCTTCCCTGCCTGCTGCTTGAGGCGGCTATACTCCATAAGCTGGCAGCAACTCCGGGCAAATATCTTCTGGGAATCCGGGTAAGTAGTGCGGACGACAAACATCTCAGTATACAGGCTGCGCTGGTTCGGTCTCTCCGGGCATTCATCGTTGGGTTGGGCCTCATGGTGAACCCTATCTTGACGGGCATTTGTCACGTGTACTGCCTCTGGTATCTTCTCCGTCGCAAAGAAGCTCCGTGGGATACGATGACGACCACAAGGGTCGTCGCCCAAAACCCCCAAGTGAGTACCGTGTTACGGTTTTCTCTTCTATTTCTGATAGTCCTTTCGCTTCTTTTTGTCGTCCTACGGCCAGCCTTCTATACTCGTCTCGAGGAAATTAGGGATGAGGTGAGGAAGCGGGCGGGCGAGGTTCGTTGACTCTTCGCAAGAGAACACGGATACTCGACAGCAGATGCCCGGCACCGTCTATTTTGATCTGGAAACGCAGCGCAGCTTCAACGACGTTGGAGGGTCAGCAAACCTCAGCCAGATGGGAGTTTCCGTGGGGTGTTCCTTCTGCACAGAATCCAGGGAATACCGGCTCTACCCGGAGGACGAATTGGAGGACTTGGTCCAGCTTTTGACCAAGGCCGACCTGGTGGTGGGTTACAACCACCTCCACTTCGACTACGGAGTGCTTGAAGGTTACACCGTATTGGACCTTGGTTCTCGAACGGTCAACCTGGATCTGATGGCCGATCTCAAGGAGATAATTGGGCGGCGGGTTGGCCTTGGACACGTTGCTGCGTCTACTTTGGGAACCGGCAAGACTGCGGTTGGCGTGGATGCATTAAAGTGGTGGCGCGAGTACAAAACTACAGGCAGCAATGAGCCATTAATGCGCATCGCGGAATATTGCGCCTACGATGTTAAGGTCACCAAATGCTTGCACGAGTATGGGCGGCAACATGGGCACATCAAGTTTGACGACGGCTCTGGATTAGAGCAGGAGATCGCCGTGGACTGGTAAAGGCTCCCCCGCCCGAGGGGAGAATTGTCACGATTGAGGCCCTCAGTGGATCTTCACGATCTTGGGGGAGAGCCCTTTGCCTGGGGTCGCGGCTTGACCACACAATGTGTTCGTTCTCCGCAGTAGGAACAGTTGAAGGTGTTCGTGAGGAAAATATCCCGGGCAATTCGGAGCCGGTAGCTCCAGAATGTACGTCCCGCATGCCGGTTGCGCTGTGCACGCGACCCCCGGAGGACTGGGCCTCGGCAAAGGGGGCAATAAGCGGAGTGAGCAAAAAACTTGTAGAGCAGAAAGATGCAAAAACTGGTGAGAAGTCCGTAGAGCCCCAGGCGAGCCCGATCGGGCAGATCCATGTAAAGGGCGGATAATACCAGCGCAATTGAAGTGGTGAGGACCAGGCAAAGTAGCAGAATACACAGGGCGCCTAGTCGGAGGGCCCGGACAGAACGACTGCTGGTAAGTTTATGCATTAACGAGAAAAATAAATCCACTCACGGGTGGTTCGGCCTTCCGGCTGATTTTTGACTGGTTCCAAGCATGGCAGGAGCCGGGGCGGGTCACGGAGAATTCTGGTCTCACTGAGTGTCGAGCGGAGCTAACTCGGCGTGCGAATTCGGTCCAATTTTGAGATCTAGGCAAAGAAACCCATCATCTGGAGGACCTTGAATAGCACAAAGATAAAAATCCCGAAGATTCCCCAGATGAAGTACTTCGCGGTGGCCTCAATGGATTTTCGTTTCATAGTGCGCGATTTCTATAACTCATAGCGGCGGTCGGGAACAATGCAAATTAGCCCCCGTGGCATCCCTTATCAGGATGATGGACCGGGCGCCATTTGGGGTGTAAGCGTTCCGGGGAATCGGCCGGAACAAGGTGTTGAGCCCGGCGCAAGATTGCGATTGAATACTTGAAAATGCCCTATCGGAGTGATGATCGACTCGAGTTGGCCCTGCGTGCGTCCAACGAGGGCATATGGGACTGGAACCTCGCCTCAGATGAGATCCACTATTCTGGACGTATTCTTCGTTTTTTTGGTCGGCGACGGGAGGAGATGCCCAACCTCTTCCGCGCTGTAGAGTTGGTCCACGAAGCGGACAGGGATCTTTTTGTTACCAGAATCGAGGCCATTCTTAAGATGGGGGGAGAGGACCTGCTCGCCATAGAGCCGCGCATTCGGGTGGCTAATGGATCGGGCGAGTGGAATTGGTTCCGCATACGAGGTGTGGTCGTGCGTGATGCCGAGGGGCATGCAACTCGGGTGGCGGGGTCGATGATTAATATTACGCCACGGAAACTCGTAGAGCAGGAGCTTCTTGAGGAGCGTCATCTCATGAGGCTGCTCATTGATAACGTTCCCCTGAATATCTATTTCAAGGACCGGGAGTCGAAGTTCAAGTTGGTAAATAAATCGATGGCCAAATGGAATGGCTTCGGAAGTCCTGAGGATGTGGTGGGGAAAAGTGATCAAGACCTTTTCAGCGAGGATCATGCCAACGAAGCGCTCAGTGATGAGCGAAAGATCTTGGAGAGCGGGGAGCCTATTCTGGGCTATGTCGAAAAGGAGACCACAGCAGCGGGAGGGGAGGCGTGGGTGTTGACTACAAAAATGCCTCTGATTGACCGGGTAGGGGCAATTATTGGAACGTTTGGGGTCTCCAGTGATGTCACCGAACTTGTTCGAACCCAGCAGTCGCTTGCGGAGGCGGCCGCCGCATTACAGCGGCGCAATGACGAGATGGAGGAAGAACTAGCACTGGCGCGGGAAGTCCAGCAGGCGCTCCTGCCTCACGACTATCCAACGGTTCCAGCTGGGGCTGGCAGAGGGAGACTGAAATTTGGTCATCGCTACATACCGATCTCGGGCTTAGCGGGAGATTTTTTTGAGGTATTTCCGATTGGAGAGCACTGCGCGGGTTTATTCATATGCGACGTCATGGGACATGGGGTGCGGTCGGCGCTCATTGTATCCATGCTACGGGGTCTCGCAGAACGGATTCACCAGGTTGCTGAGGATCCTGGTGAGTTTCTTGGCCAGCTTAACAGCGGACTTTCTGCCATTCTGACTGAGGCGGAGATGACCATGTTCGCTACGGCATTTCTCGCTGTGATTGATCTCGAAAATGGAGAGTTGCGGTATGCTAGTGCTGGACATCCGGCTCCTATAATGCGCAGTTCTGAGGGAGAAGCGGGCGTGCTGCCAATGGGGGGGCGGGGGAAGGGAACTGCCTTGGGTCTCTTCCCGGACGCAACCTATGAGTCTCAAGCTCTCAAATTAAGCATGCTGAAGCAGCTCATGCTCTTCACCGACGGGATTATCGAAGTGGAGAATCAGGATGGGGAAGCCTTCCTTCAGAACAGGCTGGTTCAGGCGGTTTCGGAGGAGGAATGCTCGGGAGTAGACCAACTTCTCGATCGCGTATTGGATCGGGTTCTTTCCTTTACGGAGAGCCAGCGCTTTGACGATGACGTTTGCTTGCTGGCGGTGGAGATTGGAGAGGAATGACCCTGATCGCGCGGGTGCTCTCCCGCAGAACTACATTCTGCCGGTGACGAGGGTCCAATGCTTGGAAACAACCCCGAAACCCAGAATAGAAGGACCCTTTGCCAGCATGATGTGCCGGTGTCCATCCGAGTAGAACCAGGATTCGTAGGCCGAGGAAAAGCTTCCTTGTCCGGCGGCGATACACTCGCCCGAAGGCCCACCGCGAAAGCCCGCTTTTCTTGCCCGGTCGGAAAAGCTCTTTTTGCCCGGGACAGGAGAGGTATGCGAAAAGAACCCCAGTCGTGCCATATCGCCCGAATGCCCTGTGGCAGAGTTGCTCAGCTTTTCCTCAAGCTTGAGGGGGCGTAAGCCGAGGACTGCCCGCTCATAACTGATCATCCGAGCGAAATTTTTCTGCGGTGCACTTGCCCAGCTTGATCCCTCGTTGTGCTTGTTGGCCGATGTCAGGGTGGCTATTTCTGCGCGCATGGTGCCGAGAACTTCCGCGGCTTTCATGTAGCTACTGCCATCAAAACTCTCCTCGAGTGCAGATCTCCGTCGCTCTTTGTCGCTAATCGCACGGGCCTCTTCCCTGGTTTGGCCTTCAAAGCGGGCGAGCTGGTCGTGAATCTCAACCAAGGCATCAGTGATGCCGTTGATTTGCTTATCGATCGCTGTGGTGTCCGTATTAGAGAGCTTGGAGGCTCGCTGATAGAGCCGATCCAGATTCTCCCACTCTGCGCGGAGTTTGTCGATTTCCTGCCGGTCTTTCTGCCAGTCCTTCATCATGAGCGGATAGACCCGGGTGCGCGTCTCGCGCAGTTCATCGACTACGGTGACGAGCTCCTCGTAGGGATTGCCTTTCTGGTTTCTCCCGCTCAGAACGTCAGCGAGCCTCCGTTCGTGGTATTGTCTCGCCTTTTGAAGAGCCTTTCTGAATGCCGGAACGGCCTCCTTACCGAGCAAGTGTACGCTGCGGTAGGCCGCTTGCCTCCGCTCCGGGATGCTGGATTGCATCCATTGGAGGGCCTTCATAAGGACTTGCTTTGACGGAGGCGCAGGGCTCTGGGCTTCCTCTGCGAGGAGGAGTCCCGGGAACACGAAGGCCAGAATCAGGAGAATACGAAAAGGCATGATCGGGAGTTGTTCTAGCAGGGTGCTGCAAAAAGAGTTTGGATGCACGCGGATTTTCGTGTCTTGACCTTAGAGGCAGAGCCAGTTTCCTTCCGGAAATGCTGAGGCAGCTTTTGACATCCAAGCTCCACCGTGCGGTAGTTTCTGAAGCTTCCGTGGAGTATGAGGGAAGTATTGAAATTCCTGCTGACTTGGTAGAGGAGGCTAGATTGGTTTCCGGGGAGAAGGTTTTGGTGGCATCGATTACGACTGGAGCGCGGTTGGAAACTTACGTGCAGGTGGGTCCGCGGGGCACCGGCAAGATTATCGTAAATGGAGGAGCAGCTCATTTGATCGGCCGAGGAGAATTGGTAACCATTATGGCATTCAGCTTATGTGAGAAGCCAGTCGAGGCCAGAAAGCTGGTTCTTGATGAGGATAACAATATTCTCCGAGCCAGTGGCTAGTGGCGGGGTGAAGGAGTCTTTTCGGATTTAATCTGGCAACCATGGCCCCCTGAAAGCTGGGCCGCGATAGCAGTGGGGGCTCCCTGTCATGGATTGGCAGGTACTGCTACCTCGGAATCGCGATGTTCGGGCAACACCCATTTCACCAATTCGGAAGTTTGTTTCACCGTGACGTCACTGCCAGTGTAATAGACGGTTTCCTCCTTGAGGATGCCGACGTCTCTCGCAAGCCATAAGCTCCGCTTTAGAGAGGCAGCCTCCTCTTCTCCCGTGACAGGGTTGAAGGAGCTGCTTTCGTGAGTAATCTGGATTCGAGTAGATCGAAAAGTTCCTGCGGGAACGGTAAGCTCTTCTCTTTCGATGACTTTAAAGAGAAAGGGGTTTCCTGGTTCCCGTCCGTTGCTTTCCCAGCTTTCTCCCGGACGCATGGACGCCTTGGCGAGGGGGACTCCTTTGTTAAGCAACTGTGCCTCCTCGGCTTTCAGGTCATCGGGGATCCAGCCCCAGCTGAGAATCCCGTCCATTTGAATTTCGTAGAGCTCTTCGCCGAGTAGTTTGCCCTCTTCCAGAATGGCGATGGTAGTCAATGCTGGCGTAATGCTCTGGAATTTCCGCTTTCCATTGCATCTGCGCGTTTGCTCAAAGGTGATGAGTTGGGCGGCGTCGGTGGATTTGGTGTGGCGGCGGGCATCTGCTGGAGAGAGGGGAACTCCAAGGGGAATTGCTTTTTCAACCCTGTATTTCCAGACTTCACCCGGCAGGGGGCTGAAGTAAGGAATCTCCTCAGCCACAATTTTCTGGAAAGGAACCGGTTCCTGCTCGTTAGACGCGTTCTTCTCTTCGCAGCCAACAGATATTATCAGGGTCCCTCCCAGCAGGAAACCCGACGAAAGGGAGTTAAAGCCAAAAGCTTTCATGGAGACCTTGGAGGGATAGAAACAGTAATCTGATTGGCCCCACCCCAGCTGGCGTTGAGTCGACGGCGCCACGTTCTTGCTGGAAACGTCAGGGATCCGGATCGCTGACGGAAACGGCGTAGAATGACGATCAGGAGGAGGGCTGGAAAAATTAGAACAATAGCCGGAGGAAGCAGGGGTCGATGGAGTTTTTCGCCTTGGGGTAGAGTATTGGAATCGCGAGGAGTTGATGTAGTCTGCTCAAGGAGTGCCCGGTTCTTCCAGAAGATCAGCTCCTCGCCTGTTTCAAGGGCAAGAGATTCTATCCGGGCCCGCGTATGTGGCTCTTTCATTCCCCGGGATACCGCGCTCTGGCGCGCGTCATCGATGAATTGTTCCCCGGGGAGCCGACCGGAAGTATTCCGGCTGACTACCACAGGCCGGTGAAGGGACTCAGGGAGGTGCAGAACGACCGCCCAGAGTGGCTGCCGGGCCCACGTTTCTCCGAGGCGCACAGCCAACTCTTCCAAAGTCGTGCGGGGGGGGAGGCTTCTGCTCCACAGGACGACGAATACGTCGACCTGATGATTTTTCTTGTAGCGACTGAGCTCATTCTCCAAGCGAACAATACGGTCCGCACCCAGCCAACCAGTAGGGTCGAACACCTGTCCATTTGGAGGAGCAGGGAATTCGACGCCCTGGCTTTTTGCCATTCCCGGGAGGAGAAGAGCCAATATGATCGGGAGGAATTTGAGCATCAGGTCAGGGTCCAGTGGAAATGGGCTCTTTTGCAGGTTGATGGTGTTCCTTGTGCTCCGAGGGTATGCGAGAGGGCCGCAAAGGAGAGGTTACGTCCTGGGAATCTTCCGATTTTCTGGGGGCTTCGGATTGGGCGTCTTGGTGGGCTTGTGCATGTCTCCGGGCGACGTAGCAGGCGGAGGAAAGGAGATCCCGGCTATCGCGAAGGAACCCGGCCAGACCCTCGTGCAATTGGCCGTTTCCCAGGCTGACGGCGAGTTCCTGAAGGGAGGCCTCCCACGACTCAGGGACGAGGAAGGGCTCCAAGGCGTAGCCAGAGGTAAGGCTTAGCTGCCCTGATAGGAGGTCAACAGTGACGAGCAAGTTCCATGCTCGCGATTGGTCTGCACCCGGCGCGGTGTTGAAGAGCCAGAAGGAAAATTCCTCGACCGAGTAACCATGCTGTAACTGAACGAAGCAAAAGCAGATGTCGACCTGAGGAATGCGTTTGCGCAGGGCCTTATAAGGGCGGGCAAGATGTTTTTCTATTCCGGGGGGAACTACCCGGGAGGGGTCTACGACGAGAGAAAGGGGAGGTGGCTCGAAGGGGAATATGGCCTCGCAGAGCGAAAGGCTGAATCCGCAGGTCCCGCAGGCTTTTGCGGATTCCGCGACCTCTGACCTACAGCGAGGGCAAGAGGCCCTGCGCACCGCTTGCGGGAGGGAGGATTCCGTCGGTTGTTTTGTTTTGAGTGGAAAGAGCACCTTCGCTGGATCAGGGGGCTATATACAGAACCCTGATAGTCACTAAAAATAAATGTTTAACATAGTCTACCCCTGATGGAGTAAGTTCTCGAGCCCACTCTCAGGCCTTGTTCCAACACAGCATGGCCTATTGAAGTCCGTGTTCATTGGGAGGGCTGCTGAAAAACCTGCGATCTGCCTGCCCTGAAACCCTGCTGTGGACGGCTTCTTATGAGTCGTATCTCTCTCATTGTTAGTCCCTTAGTGGATGAAAAGGACAGGGATCCGAACTTGCTTTACAAGCCGGGAAAGCGCAACCATAGTCCCGCCCCTCATTTTTCGGTTCTCATGAATATTCTGATCAACCTTTTGCTCGTTGCTTTTGTGGTGGTGAGCGCCCTGCTCATTCTGGTGGTTCTCATGCAGCGCCCTAAGCAGGAAGGTCTGGGTGCGGCTTTCGGATCGGGCATGACGGATCAAATGTTCGGGGCGAAGACTACCGATGTCCTCCAGAAGGGGACGGCCTATTTCGGAACTGCGTTCCTGCTGATTGCGTTGGTTCTGTCCATTCTGATCGCGCAGCGGAACTACGAGAAAGGCATCGAGGGGGCACCTGCTCCTGTAGTAGACGCGACGGCGGCGCCACCTGTCTCGGACGTCAACCTTGAGGGCGCCGGTTCAACGGAGGAGGGGGAAGAATTAGACCCTCGTGATGAGGCCCGGAAGAAAGCCCTCCAAACGCTTCCTACCGAGCCTGCTACCGAGCCTG
>DFWB01000044.1 GCA_002380675.1 Akkermansiaceae bacterium UBA4145 | reverse complement strand
TTCTTGAACGTTCTCAAGAGTCGCGGCATATCGATTTCCCTCGCTGCCGCGTTCCATCCGAACGGTTTGACGGCGCCCGGAAGCATACCGAATTCGAAGGGATCCCTCCTCGGGCTGGTAGCCTTGCACCTCCGCCTCAAGAACCACGCTATCTCCAATCCCGATTCTGAGATTCTCCGACGTCCAGACTATGTAGGTAGCCCTTGGAATTGGCACATCGGAGAGAAAGGCACGTTTCAATAGGTTCTTTGTAAGAGAGCCTCCGAGCTGATAGCCGCCCCCCGCGAGGGCCCCGAGCAGAAGAAGCATCACGAGCACGCGCTTCAGGCGCTGGGTCTTAACGACTTTCGTGAGCCTGCGAGACCCGGCGTAGGACGCCGTATCCTCGACCATACGATCTACCATGCGCTGGGCGGATCCACCGGGCACGCTTGCCTTTCCCTGTGCAAACTGCACTGAGGCAATCAACCGACTCCGGAACCCCGGGTCCTCCTTCTCGACCATCAGGGCCAGAGTCTCCTCATCACGCCTCTGGGTCACCAGCGCCACCAGAGCCCGAAGGAGCAGGAACGCCACGACCAACCCCAGCGCGATGAGAGTCCCCATCCGGGTCTTGAGGGGGAGTTCAACCAGCCAGTCTGCGGTGGGGATCAACGCAAGACCGAGAAGAGCTGCGATCAAAGCCACCGCAAGGCGGCGCATGAATTCCACTCGGACCAACTTCCGGCGCACCCTGCCCAGTTTCTTCCGCAGCTGGCTTCCCGGTTCATTGGGAGCAGCGTTCTGGGATAATGCCGGGGAATCCTTCATTTACTTCAACTCCGAGATTTTGCGAACGATCCACTCGGCAGCAAGGATCAGGATAATCAAACCGAAAAACAGGGGAGAGGACCAGAGCTCTATCTCCCTGAGACTGGTCAACCTGGCACTCCGGTCCGTGATTGCAGCTGGCAGCTCCTTAAGTCGGGCAAGCGGAAGGTAGGCTCCGCCCGTGTCCCGGGAAAGATCTCGGAGCAGTCCCTCGTTCAAGGAGGCTCGGGCATATTCACGATTGTTGTCCGTAACGGTGAAGTCCAACGTCGCAACCTCATCCCCGGCCACGGCAAGTCGGTAGTTTCCGGGCGGGCCGGCGGATAATTCCGCTCGATACATCCCCGGCTGACCAGGAATAGCACGAAGGATCACATCCTCTCGACGGTCCGGGTCATCTCCTGCCGCAAGAACCGCTTCAACTCGCTCATCTTCCCGGGGATCCCAGCTCGCCGTGAAGAGCCTCGCATACACCTGCACCCGGTCTCCCTGTTCAAAATGCCGGCCATTAGAGCGCAGGGTAACCCTTGGGGCCTCGGTAAGAAGTCGAGCTCCTGCCATACGCTGGATAATCTGGCCCCACAGAATAGTGTGATACCGATCACCAACGTTCCGGCGGAAACGCCAGAAGTTATCGGTCCCGACAAAAAGAACCTCCCCAGCGCCATAACGATGCAGGGCAAGCACGGGAGCTGCCCCCGAGGCGGAATTCTGATCAGGGCGTGTCAGAAGGACCTCAGCCGCAGGTTTCGCGCGCTGCACTCCTGCCGCCCAGTAAATCGGGGGCAGGTTGCTCCAGAGTGCTTCGCTGGCCTGGGGCTCGTCCCCGAGCCGTAGCATCACGCTTTCCCGCCCTGCCGGCGTAAGATTAAGCCGGAGCGGACGAGCTGAAAGAGACTTGGCCGAGCCAAGGGATGCCCCTGCAAATTCGACTGGCAGAAGTTGCTCCAGTTCCGTCCGCGCATAGGCCGACGGCATAAACCGTTTGCCTGCAATCACAGTTAAGGCACCCCCTGCAGTCGCCACATAGTCCCCCAGGAGGGAGAGGCGGTCCTCAGTGAGAAGGCGGGGGTCAATATCACCGAGCAAGATCAGATCAAAACCGAATAGATCCTCAGCCCGTGCAGGAAACTGCTCTAGATAGGGGCTCCCGGGAATGCGCGCTACTTCCCGGTCTCCCTCGAAGAGAAAACAGGACAGATCCACCCGTCGCTCCCGAAGCAGCATGGCCTCCAGATACTTGAATTCCCAGCGTGGCGCCTGATCCAGCAGGAGCACCCTCAGACGGCGATCGACTACGCGTAGACCAGCACGGCCGGTATTGTTCTCAGCCAGGGCCTCGACCCCATCATCAACCTCAAACCGGGCTTCCATGACATACTCCCCTTCCTGCTTAGGAACAAATAGAGTGGTAACCTGCTGAAGCCCATCCGCCTCTATCCTCACCTTTTCCTCTGCCACATCTACTCCCGACAAAGAAAAGACAATGCGCCCAGAGTCTCCCCTCATCCCCTGCGTCCGGAACTTCACTGTCACCGGCACGGCATCATCGGCTAACAGAACTTCCCGCACCTCCACCTTTTCCACCGCAACATCCCGCATCTTGGGGTCTCCCACCCCAACGGTGTAGAGCGCAACCCCGGATTCCTTCAATTGACGAGCTACCGCACCAAGCGATACGCCACTATTCTGGCCCCCATCAGAAACTACCAGCACCCCTGCAAGAGGCGCTCCACGATAACGCTCGAGGACCTTGCGGACGGCTTCTCCAACGGCCGTTTTTTCGCCTGCGGCAACCAAAGGAAGCTCGAGTTCCTCCCACTCCCGCAGAGAACTCCCATGAAAAGTAAAGGTGGGAACACGCATATCCTCCTTCAAAGACCGGAGCATTTCCTGCCCGCCCGGAGAGGAAAAGGCTCCCTGCGCCTTCTGAAGTCGACTCACCCCGTCCGGTTCCCGAAGGGACATACTTCCACTTCGATCCACAAGGATCGGCAGGGTTCGTGGCACCTCTTTCTCCAGGGTCAGGACAACAACCGGTTGCAGGAAGATCGCAATAACGAGACCAAGAAAAATCATCCGCAACGTGGCCAGAAGGAACCGCCTGCCACCCGGGAGTTCCCGGGGACTCCTGCGATAAAGCTCCCACGATAGGAATGAAAGCCCCCCCATGAGCACCGCAGCAAGAATCCCCCACTGGGCCGTTTCCCAGCGGAGGGACCAGTCAGCAATCCCGTCTACCTCGCCCACGTCGAGGCCAAGAGCCCTCATGATCCAGCGTGTCATCGTTTAGGCGGTCTCCTCCTTTCCATCACTTTGAGCGGCTGAACCATTGCGCGAGAACGATTTCGATTCCCGCAAACACAATCACGACAAGAAGAAGAGGCCACCAGAGCTCCGCCCCCTTGCGCTCTTTTCCAAAGGAGCCCTGATTACTATCGGAATCCCATCGGAAAAGCTCCACGGAAGCTCCAAGGCGCTCAAGCTGCTGCGAGCCGAGCATCTCAGGGTTCGACTCACGCTCACTGGGGCGCACTGAAAAAAGCACAGGCTCAGCCTCACCCTCAATAGCAACCTGATAGGCTCCAGCACGATCGGCACGATCAAACTCAAGAAGGGAGCTGCCTTCCCCTTCCGAGAGAGTAGTCAGATACCCCAAGGCTTCCGGATCCCTCATCTCGTAGACCGTTGCCGGACGGCCGGCCAGAGCAGCGCTAGCACGATGACGCAGGGTCTGTCCGGCTTCGACATTCAAACCGTTTTCCCGATTCTGGATAATTCTCCCCAGCAGCCTGTTGACAAAGGGAACAAAAGCGGGGCGGATCGCGAAATCGTTCCACTCCAGGTCTGCACTACTATTAAAGACAAAGACCTTGCCCCGGCCATACTCACTCTCAACAAGAGCAAGTTCACCGTCATCATAACGCAAAGCCGGTCGATACTCCCCGTCACCAGCCTCCAGTCCCAGCGCGTCGCGAAACACCACCCCCGCAAGGAGGTCACCATCGAGCTCGAGAGGGTTGGTCTCCGTAGGGACCGCTCTACGTGGCTCCGCAGGGGCCTCTCCATCGGGAGAAAAAGTAATGGGCAGAAGACCATGCTTTCTATGCAGAAGGGTATTGTAGGATTCCGGTCGGAGATTCCCTCCTGCAAAAATGATTAATCCTCCCCCGGCCTCCACATAAGAGGCGAGACGGTCCGCAAAGCCCAGCGGAACATCCGCAACATTAGCTAGAACAACAGCGTGGTGCTGATCGAGGTTCTCCCCTCCAAGATCCGAGACAGAAACAATGCTGGGTTGCACAGGATAGTCAGCCTGCTCCTCCTCAGGAACCGGCGCCAAGGCATGGCGAAGAAAGAAGGTTTCCGAATCCCGGGCCTCCTGTCCGGGGTCCCCGTCGACCAGCAACACACTCACTTCTTCTCTCGCATTCATCACCACCGTACGACGATCGTCGAAAGGCATCTCATCTCCCTCCAGCATCACGGTAACCCGGTGGTATCCCGGGCTGGGAAGAGACGCATACAGGGTGGCACTCTGGCTGCCTCCCGGTTTCAATTCATCGATGATCCACGGCTCCCCCTCCACTTGGCCATCCACCAGTAGTTGCACCGGGACCGCCGACATCGACACAGCCCCATGGTTAGTGACATCGACATCGACACGGAACGGCTGATTCACGGAAGGCAGGGTCGCCGCAGGCCTGAGGCTACTAATGGCCAGATTGGACCTGACCGGCACTCCCACCGTAACCAGATGCACTTTTACCCCCATCGCGATTTCCCGTAACCGGGCCTCGAGAGCCGCAAAGTTCCCCCACTCCGGGGCATGAGCATCAGTAACGAGATAGAGTTCCTTCACGGATGCCGCCTGCCCCTTCAAGCTGCGGGCTGCTCCCTCTAATGACTGCTGCAGGTCGGCATGGCGATCGGTCTGTGAAATTTCATCGATGCGAGAGGCGACCAGTGCAAGATCATTGCTCGCTTCGTGCGCGTGAAAGGCACCCGCAAGGGCCACCGAAGTTCCACCCGGCAACCCGGAGAGAATCGCATGAGCCGCCTCCTGAGCTCGGGCGAGCCGGGTGGATTCGTTCTCACGTGTTCCCATGCTCGCTGAATTATCTACTATGATGGCAGCGGCCACCTTGGACCCAGGAACACCCGATAACCCCTCCATCACCGGCCGGGCCATCAGAAACGCGAGAAGGGCTATCATGGCACAACGCACAAGAAGAAGAATCCAGTCCTCCAGCTTCATCCGTCTCTGGTTCTGCTCTACACTGACCTTTAAAAAGCGCATCGCGGCCCACGGCACCTTGCGAAAACGCCGGCGGTTCAAAAGGTGGATGACAACGGGGAGCGAAACTGCTGCGAGACCCCAAAGTAATGCCTGATTCAGGAAGTTCATGACGATCAGCCAGCTGTGCTTTTCCTGAAGGTGAGGTAATTAGCCAGAACCTCGTCGAGAGGTTGATCCGTCCGCGCCCCGACAAAATGGCACTGGTGACGCTCTACATCTGACCGCAATCGTTCCCGGAATTTTTCGAACTCACGGTGGTAGCTTTTTTTGATCTGGCTCGGACGCGTCCGGATGAGAGGAAGATCTTCCAAGCCCTCAAACTCCACATTCCCAGTGAAAGGAAAATCGATTTCGCAGGGATCGAGAACCTGCATCATGATCACTTCGTGCCCCTTGAACCTGAGGTGCTGCACACTCTGCAGGAGCTCCTCCTCATCATCAAAGAAATCGCTGATCACGATAACGATTCCCTTACGCTTGATCTGGCCAGCCATCCCATGAAGGACCGGGGCAAGGCGAGTTCCGCGAAGAGGCTCAAACCCGGCAAGTCGATCCATGATCCGGAAAAGGTTATCGCGATTGTCGCTGCGAGGGAGGTATTCCTGGACCTCTTCATCAAAGATTCCAAGTGCCACGGCATCTCGTTGATGAAGAATGAGATAGGCAAGGCAGGCCGCCATCATCTTGCCATACTCCAATTTGCTGATCTCCCCCGAGCCGTATTTCATGCTCTCGCTGCCATCAAGCAGGAGGTGCGCGACAAAATTGGTCTCCTGCTCATACTGCTTGATGTAATAGCGCTCCGTCTTGGCCTGAACCTTCCAATCGAGGTGCCTTACATCATCACCTGGAGCATATTCCCGATGCTGGGCAAACTCTATGGCGAAGCCCCTGTATGGGGATTTGTGCTCCCCCGCCATGTAACCCTCCACAATGAACCGTGCGTTCATTCCCAGAGCTTCCGCCCGGGCGATAGCGCGGGGATCAAGAAGTTTTCGGGTTTCGGCGTCCACGGGTAAAAAGCGTTGCCGGGAGAGCTAAAAAGGGAGCCTGCACCATGAGCAGGACGCAACTCCTAGTCCAGTTTCCTGTCTTTCGGCACAGATTCGAGAATCTTGGAAGTAATATCATCTGCAGTCAGCCCTTCGCTCTGGGCGCTGAAATTAGGAATGATGCGATGACGGAAAATGGGAGGGGCGACCGTAGCCACATCGTCACAACTCACATGACTCTGACCATTGAGAAGCGCATTTGCCTTGGCAGCCAGCACAAGGTTCAAGCCTGCCCGAGGGCCCGCTCCCCACGTCAGCCACTTGGAGCAGAATTCAAGGGCTTCTTCGGAGCCCGGCCGCGTAACCCGCACCAGTCTTTCCGCATAGCGCAGGATATGATCTGCAACCGGCATGTCGCGAACGGCTCGCTGCATGTCGAGAATTTCACCAGCCCCAAGGACGGGATCCGGGCGGGCCCCTTCATTCCCGGTATACGACTTGAGGATCTGGAACTCCTCTTCCTCCCCGGGGTAGTCTACCTTGATCATGAACATGAAGCGGTCCAGCTGGGCCTCTGGCAGTGGATAGGTGCCTTCCTGTTCGATCGGGTTTTGCGTGGCGAGAACAAAGAAGGGCTCCGGAAGCGGGTGATCTTCTCCGCCTACCGTCACCTTTCGCTCCTGCATGGATTCAAGCATGGAAGCCTGAGTCTTGGGGGGCGTCCGGTTGATCTCATCCGCCAGAATAATGTTAGCGAAAATCGGCCCCGGCAGGAACTTGAACTGCCGCTCATTAGTCTCCGGGTCGGAGTAGATTACTTCGGTTCCCGTGATGTCGGAAGGCATCAGGTCCGGCGTAAACTGAATACGCTTGAAGGATAGATCCAGAGACTCGGCCAGACTCGAGATCAGAAGAGTCTTGGCCAGACCGGGAACCCCTACAAGAAGGGCATGACTTCGAGTGAGAATGGCGATCATCACCTCGTTAATGACCTCGTCCTGTCCGATAATCACCTTCCCGAGTTCCCCTCGGACACGCTGGACGGCATCTTGTAGCTGGCCCGGATTCTGAGGGGCCGTTTCTGCGGTAGTGCTCATTTATAGGAGAATCTTATGAACCACAGGCTGAGGCCTTTTCAAGGGCGGTGCAATCGCGACCATCGCCTTCGGCCAACTTTGACCCAGCCAGCACCCCCTACGATGAGGCGACCCCTGTTCAGCATCCGCCCTCCTCTGGGGCCACCGGGACGCTACTTTGCCTCGAGGGCACTTTCCCGCTTCTCCGGAATTTCGGCTTCCTTCTCCTCTCCCTTACGAGGGCTCTTCCCGTTCTTTGGAACGTCCCATGCGGTCAGCCATTCTTGTCCGCCTTTGGTATAGCCCATCTTTAAAAGGCGGGACTCCAGGTCGGGGTTATGAGCCGCTCCGTAAAAAACTCCGATTGTCTTGCGCCCTTTTTTTACCTGCTTACGAAGGACCTTGATACATTTGGCGTTGCGATCCCCGATGATCACATTGTCTCCAGCAAGAGCTGTAATCTGATCGTCCCCATTCCCAAGGTTTTTCATCATTTCGAGTTTAAGCATATTTGAGTCTCCCGAGAGCAACGCCGCGAAAAGCTTAGCCGGACTGGGTTGCTCCACGCCTTCATTCTGTGCCTGCTGGGCCGCTGACATCGCGAAGCTGAGAAGGGACTCTCCTTTGGCATCCTGCTTCTTTTCGAACTGCTTTGCCGTCAGATCTGCGTGAACAAAGTTCTTCGCCGAGTAATCAATCATCTGAACCTGACTGGAGAGTTTTAGAAAACGCGACATCCCCTCCACCATTCCACGCAGCAGATTTGTCTGGAGATCTCCACCTTGCTGCTCCTGCCGAGCAGCCTCTTTCTGGTTGATATTCTCACCCCCAACCATTTCGAAGAGAAGAGCATCATACTTGGCGAAAGACGCATTAAGGGTCTCATAATATTTCTTGTCCGCAATATGCACCGCTCCGATCAGGTCGACGGTGACATCCCCCTTCTGGTATCCAGTGATTGAGGTTTGCAGGCGAGCGAACTGCTCATTCTCATCGATTCGGATGAAATCCGTCGCTTCTACTGCCGGCTTTTCGCCACCGGGAACCTTCTCGACTGAAGGGGTAGCGGGCTCATCCTGAGCCAACACAGGGCTAAAAAGGTGGGTGAGGACCACCGTAAGAGAGAAAAATGGAAGAATTCGGTTCATTGCAGCAGCTTGAGGACACTTGAGCAGCGCGACAAGAACAGGGTTTTGTCCTTCATAAAAAAAAAAGAGGGAAAACATCCGGTGCCCTTGCTGGGTAAGCTATATTAATCCACGATAAAAAGGCTCCGGATGACCAAATCCTCCCATCTCAGTTACTGCCCGGACCTCTTTCGCTACCAGCGAAGAGGCTCGCGCGAGGTGAATGTTGGGGGCGTCGGCGTGGGCGGTGGGAATCCAATCCGGGTTCAATCCATGATCACCGCAGACACGCTCGATACCGAGTCCTGTGTCGCCGAGGTTCTTGAACTCGCAAATGCTGGATGTGAAATTGTCCGAATCACCGCCCAGACCAGAAAATACGCAGCCAATCTTGAGCATATCCGAAGCGGGGTAAGAGCCGCAGGATGTGAAGTTCCCCTCGTTGCAGATATTCACTTCAAACCAGATGCCGCGCTGGAAGCGGCCAAGTGGGTCGATAAGGTCCGGGTGAATCCGGGGAACTACGCGGACAAGAAAAAATTTGAAGTCCGCGATTACTCGGATGCCGAGTATGAGGAAGAACTTGACCGCATCCGGCTCAAATTCGTTCCACTCGTAGAGCTTTGCAAGGACTTGGGTCGCGCCATGCGGGTGGGAACCAATCACGGTTCTCTCTCAGATCGGATCATGAACCGGTATGGAGATACTCCCCTGGGTATGGTGGAGAGCGCCCTCGAATTTGTCCGGATTGCCCGGGATCTTGACTACCACAATCTCGTCTTCTCGATGAAGGCTTCTAATCCCAAGGTCATGATCGAAGCCTACCGCCTGCTGATTGCGCGCCTTGATGAGCAGGGCCCGGACTGGAATTATCCGATACACCTTGGAGTGACGGAGGCCGGAGATGGCGAGGATGGCCGGATCAAATCCGCGATTGGAATTGGGTCGCTACTCAACGATGGAATCGGTGACACGATCCGAGTTTCTCTGACCGAAGACCCGGTCCACGAAATCCCAGTGGCCCAGGCGATCGTTGAGAACCAGAATCGAGACTCGGGCTCATGCTCTCTCCTGGAAGATACCGCAGCGACCACGGCTCCCTCATGGGATCCCTTCTCGTATCGAAGGCGCGCCAGCAATGTAGTCGAGATCAATGGCCATGAACTAGGTGGAGACAAGGTATTCAGGGTGCTTACCAGCAGGCACAAATGGGAAGCCCTCGCCCACAAGCTCGACAAACTGGGTGACTTTCAGCCCGAGATAATCATCGAGGAAAGTGGGGTCAGAGCCATCGACCCAAGAGATCCCGCGGCGATCGAGGAAATCGACGCCCTGAAGACACCGGCTCTGATAACCGTCCTCGACGGCATTGACATGGAGGTCGTTCCGGCCTTCCGGCTCCTCGCCTCGAAGATGACTGCCGCTCATCCGATTCTTCTCAAGGACACCCTCCGTGCACATGGAGGAGCATCCCGGGATTTCCTCGATACCTTACTTACGGCCTCGCGCAATATCGGCTCTCTCCTCTGTGATGGGATAGGAGACGCTATCATTATTCAAGGAGAGGACGCTCCCGGACAAAGCCTTCGCATCAGTTACAATATCCTCCAAGCTGCAGGAGCCCGGATTTTCAAGACCGACTATGTAGCCTGCCCCAGCTGCGGTCGTACTCTGTTTAACCTTCAGACGACCACTCAGAAAATCCGGGAAGCCACCGGGCATCTCAAGGGTGTTCGAATTGCGGTGATGGGGTGTATCGTCAACGGCCCCGGAGAAATGGCTGATGCTGATTTCGGGTACGTCGGGGGAGCTCCCGGAAAGATCAATCTCTACGTGGGAAGAGAAGCGGTGAAATTCAATATCCCGGAGGAAGAAGCAGTGGCACGCCTCATCGACCTGATCAGCGAGCACGGAAAGTGGGTTGATCCGCCGGTCCGGGAAACCGCAGAAATCTAGATCCCTGCAAACACTGGTGATATCTGCACCTGCTCCGGTTCACACCCCAAGGCGCCTGGCATGAATCCTCTCGAAGCAACATCAGCCACCACTCTCACCGACGAAGAAACGAAAGCTTCAACGGAACTTGCCAGTGCATGGAATATTCTCGTTTTCGACGACCCCGTGAACTTGATGGAGTATGTGACGAAAGTTCTGCAAAAGGTATTCGCCTACCCTCGTGAGCAGGCGGAAGACCTCATGTTAACCATTCACACCGCGGGTAAAGCACTGGTATGGACCGGTGCCCGGGAACCCGCAGAGCTTTATGTCCAGCAGCTGCATGGTTTCCAGCTGCAAGCCAGTCTCGAGAAAGCCGGTTCATGATGAAGGTCGTCCCTACTGTGGAAGGCGGCCTTCGCATCGAAGTCGGAACCGCTACGGACTGGCTCGTGCTGGAACAGATTGCGCCTGATGCGTTGAAGATGGAAAAGGAAAGCCTTCCCTCTCGTCTCAGCGCTCTAATGGATGAGGCCTCCGAATGGGATGAGATGGTCGTTCCTGAGTTAAGCGACCTCTTCCATAGCCAGCTACACTGTGTGCAGAAAATAGTTCAAGGGGCCCGGAAAGCCTCCGAGGAGGACCCGAGCCTTGGCCATCTCTTTATATCTCAGGAGGACGGGCCAAGTTGGTACGGAGCACTCAATCAAGCGCGGATTGCCCTCGAAGGCTACTACCGCTTTGGTCCTGCCCAGGAGATCGAGGAGGTTGAATCATTCCCTCCGCCAAAGAGATCTGCCTTTATCCGAAGCCAGTTTTACTCCGCCCTGCAGAGCGTTCTTCTGGAGCATGTGATTGAGTAGGAGCCTCACTCGGCTTTCCGGCCCTCCTGACGCCAGGTCAAGAAATGATCAGGACGGTGGAAATCCGGATCTCCACCCCCAAGATCTGCCACGCTGAGAAAACGCTGTGACGGAGAGTCGAGGATGAACGTAACGTTCAGCCTTGTTTCCACTCCGAAATGAAGATGCTCCCTCATCCACGCAAGTGGCACATCAAACCGGGCTTCCCATCCCCCCTCCCTGCATCTGCCGCGGGAACTTGCGCCCGAGTCCCTCACCTCCGCAAGCTGGCGACGAGGGGCGTCAAACAAACAAGCCCAATGAGCCCCATTGGGAGAAAGATTTACCTCCAGATAATGGCCCGTCACTGGATCGCTGACAAAAAACTCTGCCACGTCATGGGTCCACAGACTCTCCATGAAGCGACCCGGCGTAGCGTCCGGATGAGATCGCGCTTCCGCCTTCCGGAGAGCTCGAAATACGAGCAGGTCGCTCTCGAATGAGAAGCTGAACTGAGCGGGCGGATCCATGCGCTCACCGAACCAGTCCAAGCTCACAGGGGAGAGCGGAGGGTGACCGGGGTCACAGGGCGCA